>JBBTCX010000189.1:0-817 GCA_038043045.1 Planctomycetota bacterium
ACAGACTCCATAGTTGTACATCAGAGTGGATCAGATCGGCCACGGAGAGTTCCGGCGCCAGAATGGAAAGTTGGATCACGGCGTCCACCACGTCGGAACCGTGGAATTGATACAGCTCGCCGGACTCCCGGTCGTGCCAAAACGCCGTCGGAAGCGAGTGCCAATATGTGTCACCCGCCAAGCTCGAACCGTACTCGCGCCAAAGAAAGACGTGGTTTTCAAAATGAACGGCGATCCAATCCTCCGCCGAACCGACGGCGACGGATTTTTCCCTCGGCCCGACCACGCGATCGAATTCTTCAACAACCTGCCCGTGGACAAGAGTGCACCAAACGGCCAAACAGAACGGAAGAACCCTCATTTTCGATACGACCCAGACTCCAAAGAACACACGATAGGCCTTTGTGAATCATCGGCCCGAAAAACACGTACACTGAATACTAGCTTGGGCAAGTCCGAGAATCAAGAGGAATTAATATTGTTTCAATAAACCCGCAGGGCAACCGCATTCTAAATCTCGCTCCGACGCGGACCGCGTTTTCAGCGTGATAAATCGAGTGCCCGTGGTTCGATCCGACTTTCAAAATAAGGACTTGCGTTAGAATGCGGTTGCCCTGAATAAACCCGGCATGGGCTTGTTTCTGTGAGAACGCAGAAACGCTCTACGGGTTCTCCTGTCAAAGTCTTGTTCAAATGGCTCCGAGGGGCCAAAAAATAATAGTCTCGACATCGAGGCGCCCCATTTTGGAACACCGGCATTCAGCAGGGCAACCGCATTCTAAATCTCGCTCCGACGCGGACCGCGTTTTCAGCGTGA
>JBBTCX010000189.1:917-10736 GCA_038043045.1 Planctomycetota bacterium
CGTGGTTCGATCCGACTTTCAAAATAAGGACTTGCGTTAGAATGCGGTTGCCCTGCGGCATTCAGGGGCACTTGACACAAAAGCTTGCTTTTGCTCTTCTGCCAGCCTCAGGTTGAGGCGCGGGATTGGTTAAGGATGAACCCCAAGAGTGGGTTCTAGCTCTGATGAAGGTCACGATCTCCCCGGTGGTGGACGCTACCGGTGCAGAAAGTGAGCCTAATTCAACAATATGTAGGGAGATGTAATGCGGTCCATAAAGGTTACACTTGGGGTGTTTGCATTAACGGCCGTTCTTGGTGCAGTTGCAGCACCAGCGAGGGCGGCAGAGGCTGCTCCTGCGGCTCAGGGTGGCGGACACTCGTTCCAATATTTTGAATTTCTGACGAACCCTATTTATTCCGCCGGGGAAAGAACAGCCCTCTGGGTCGTTTTGTTTGTTGCTTTGGCGGCATTGGTCTATGCATGGATGCTGGTGGGACAGGTTCGAGGGGCCGACCAAGGCACGCCCAAAATGAGGGAAGTGGCCGACGCTGTTCGGGAAGGGGCAAACGCCTACCTCAAGAAACAGCTGACGACGGTCACGATTCTGATTGTTCTCCTCATTGGAGTGCTTTACGCAACCAAAGCCATGCAAGACGGCGACTGGAACAGTCCGTTCGCTCTCGGACGAGCGGGAGCCTTTGCCCTTGGAGCGATCTTCTCAGGTATGGTCGGCTTTATCGGCATGCGATTGGCGACGACCGGAAATCTTCGGGTCGCGGCCGCCGCACCGGTTGGTTTTGGCAAAGCACTCATGCTCGGCTATCGCACCGGGACCATCACGGGAATGTTGACCGACGGACTCGGGCTTCTCGGGGGCACGGTCATTTTTATGATCTATGGCGAGCACGCGTATGAAGCCCTACTCGGCTTCGGTTTCGGTGGCACCCTCCTGGCACTTTTCATGCGTGTCGGCGGTGGAATCTACACGAAAGCCGCTGATGTCGGTGCCGACCTCGTCGGAAAAATTGAAAAGGACATTCCCGAGGACGACGCTCGAAACGCCGCCACCATCGCCGACAACGTCGGGGACAACGTCGGCGACTGCGCCGGAATGGCCGCGGATATCTTCGAGTCCTATGAGGTCACCATGGTGGCCGCGATGATCCTGGGTTGGGCGTCCTTCGGTCACAAAGGCGTCATCTTCCCGATTCTGGTCCGTGCCATCGGCGTGATTGGGTCCATTATCTCGACCTATACCGTTCGCGCCGGCGATCGCGGCAACGTGGCCCAAGCCATGAAGTCCATCAACAAGGGCTTTGTCCTCGGTTCAATCATCTCCATCGTGGGTTTCATGATTCTCGGTTTCTTCTATTTACGGTTCGACGCGACCAACGCGAATGCTACCGCCTGGGCCAACATCCAGAACCTGAGTTGGTGGTTTAACTTCGGCTCCGTGGGTCTGGACATGCGACCCGCCTATACCTGCTTCGTGGGTATCATTTTGTGCGTCGCACTCAACCGGGTGACTGAGTATTTCACTGGAACCGAATACAGCCCGGTCAAGGGATTGGTGAAAAACTGTAAGACGGGACATGCGACCAACATCATCGAAGGCTTTGCGGTCGGATACGAATCAGCGGTTTGGACGGGCATTGTCCTCTGCGTTGCAATTCTCGGCTCGGTCGCCATTTACAGCGGCACGAACCCGATCTTCATTGCTTACGGTGTGGCCATGTGCGGGATCGGAATGTTGACCTTGACGGGCAACACCATCTCGATGGACGTCTTCGGACCCGTCGCGGACAACGCCAACGGTATTGCTGAAATGGCTTTCGACAAGAAAGAGATGGGCGAGGAAAGCTACAAAATCTCACGACAAATACTCTCCGATCTCGACGCCGTGGGTAACACCACCAAAGCGGTCACCAAGGGCGTTGCCATCGGATCGGCGGTTATCGCCGCTGTCTCGCTTTTTGCCTCGTATATCACGGTCATTGGTTCCGGCGGACAGGGCGAGGACAAACCGTTGCCCATTGAAATGTTTAACCATGTGGCCGGGTTGTTGACGATATCCAACCCGAATCTGTTCATCGGGATGATCATCGGCGGCTCGGTGCCGTTGATGTTCTCGTCGATGCTGATTCGCGCGGTGGGTCGAGCGGCCTATTTGATTGTCAACGAGTGTCGCGTGCAATTTCGTGATAAGGACATTTGGGCGGGAACCAAGAAGCCGAATTACGCCAAAGTCGTCGGAATCTGCACGGCCTCTGCTCAGAAAGAGCTCATCGGTCCGGCAATTCTTGGTGTGTTTACACCCATCGTCGTCGGGTTTGTTCTTGGCCCAATCGGACTTGCCGGTTTCCTTGGCGGCGCCATTGTGGTCGGGCAACTCCTCGCCTCTTTTATGTGCAACTCCGGCGGTGCCTGGGACAACGCCAAGAAGTGCATCGAGGACGAACCACGTGATTTGGAACGAAACACTGGTAAGGGAAGTGAAAAACATAAAGCCGGCGTTACTGGCGACACGGTCGGTGATCCGCTTAAGGATACTGCCGGACCGGCGGTCAATCCGTTGCTCAAGGTGATGAACATGGTGGCCGTATTGGCCGTACCGATGATGGTTGTTTACGATTCAAATGTCGTTGACGCCGTGAAAAAGAAGGCTGCGGAATTGAAACCGGAGTACGTTTTGCCGGCAACATTCGGCGTCAAAGGCATCGATGCGGCGTGGATGGGAGCCGTGGTGGTGTCCGCGGTACTCATTCTTTGGGCCATTTGGCAATCCAAGAGAGAAAGCGGAGATTACGAATCTGCAGAATAAGAAGTATTAATGAGGTCACTGCCGAGCGCGGTTTGGCTGTGGTTGTTTTAAGTGTGGACCACCGTTTGGAAGGTGGCGGACTCGGAGGGATTCGAGTCAGAAGTTGTACCTTTTGGGAGTGAATGAATATGATTCAAAGACGACATTTTCGCGTGCTTTCCGGCGTCCTGACCCTTGTATTTTGTACAAGTGTCTCGATTGCCCAGACATCCAATTCTCCTGCCACCAAGAACTCCTCTTTGCGCCTGGCTGCCGCACCCGCACAGCCCGCTAAGGAGACGCCGGTCTCGGAAAAAACCACCATGAGAACAACGGAGCAGAAGGTGGGAGGCTCGGCCTATCGCGAGGTGAGCGGGTTCTTCAACGTCCGTGAAGCCAATGCCAACGTCACCCAGGGCGAATGGGAATTTGAAGTTCCCGCCATATGGGAAACGGATGTTGACGGCGATGACGACGAGTATGTTGGAGCCTCGTTGAAATACGGTTTCTCCGATCAAACGTTCCTCGAATTGGAACTGATACCGGTCCGACTTGGCGACGGTGGCGATCACGGCGCGGGCGATCTGGCACTCCAGTTGTTCCACAACTTCTTCCAAGAGGAAGGTAACCATCCCGCGATCGGCGCGTGGATCGAAGGCCGATTCCCCACCGGCGAAGGTTCTTCTGGTATCGACGGCGAATTAGGGGCCAGCATCACCAAGACATTGGCGGACCGCTGGCGGGCACACCTGGCCGGGTTTGTGGAGACGGCCAACGGCGCTCCGGGTGGAGAAGACGAGAACGGCCGTCGTGATTTCCAGTGGGGTGCGGGCGTAGGCTTGGATTATCAATGCTCGGATAGGACCATTGGACTTATCAACTACTTTAACAAAGCCGCCGAAGAAAATGGGAATTCCAACCTGAACATCCTTGAAATCGGTTTTGCTCATGAACTGTGCGAGGGCCAACATCTGAAGGGTGCGTTGGATATCGGCCTCGACGGCCACGAACACAATCCGGATTTCGGCGCGAAGCTCCAATGGAGCATCGAATTCGGCGGATAAGCACGCCGTTTATCGATAGGTCAAGATTGAATGGAATGGAAAGCCCGTCGGAAGACCTCCGGCGGGTTTTTTCATTTGGAACATTACGTCCTGATTCTCGTCGCGTTGAACTCTTGCTCCAAGCGATTCGAATTCATCATCCAACTGTTTTGACCGTTTCAATCATAACTCCGCGCGAGCGCAGCTGCTCGACCATGCTGTCAAAAACTCCCGGTTTCGCCGCGACCGACTCCGGAGCGAAAACGCCGGCTTCGCGCTGTTTGTCCGTTAAGAGCATTCGCGCCACGATGGCACAAGGAAAGGCCGTTGTTCTCGCCATCGAACTTGTTTTCGTGGTCCGATCGGTGGTATCAAAAAGGTCAAAGGTGTATTGAAACGGCTTGCCCGACCGAATGCCCTTCACGATCACCCTCAGCACGGTGAATTCTTCCTCGTCGACGGTGTTCGCCCATTTTGGAAAAAGCAGCCTCGACGTCACATCGAGCGGTTTGACGCTCACGCCTCCGACATCGATTGGTGTTTTGGAAAAGAACCCCGTTTCACGAAAAACGCGCATCAACTCAATGTGGCCGGGATATCGCAACGTTTTTTCTCGCATATTCGTAATGAAGACGGTCTTGAGAAGACTGCGTAACCCGTCGGTGTTAAAAGCTTCGAGCGTTCCGACTTTGCCGAAGTCCAGCAATTCTGGTTCCGACAATGCCGGTCTTGTCACGACTTGACCATTCTCAATTAACCTCGCCGGTCGAGTGTATTCCTCAACGACATCCGATGGAGCAAATGGTGCCTTGTACTCAAAGGGCCAATGTCGGGCGAAAGGCAATCCGCCGACGTAAATCTCCGCGCAATCTGTTCGATCCAGATTTGCGTGGGCAAACCCGATCATCATGTTGGACAAACCCGGCGACACGCCGCAATCCACGACCGCCGTCGCACCGGTCCGCTTGGCCACGGCGTCCAGCTCCAACGCGTCTTCAGGCATGAACGAAATGTCGGAGTAGCACTTGCCGCATTCGACCACGGTCTTGAGCGCGGCGAATCCAAATCGACTGGGGAGTGCTCCGACCACCAGATCGAAATCCTGAATAAGATTCTTGAGCGCTCCCGGGCTGCTCAAATCCGCGACTCGGGTTTGAAGACGCGGGATGTTATCCAGCTTTCGTAATCGCTCTCCATCTACATCCGCAGCCGTAACCGAGAGGTTCAAATCCGACGCCAGATCGCGCGCCAGCGTCGCTCCCACCATTCCGCATCCAAGCACTACTACACGATGACTCATGGGATCATGCACCTTATTCTTTCAGGACCGATCGTTTTCTTTTCGAAGCGATGAATAGTAGAAGCGCCGCGAGAATCACGCCACCTCCGATCACCGTTTGCGGCGGAACCGGTTGTTTCACCGCGAGATAAGCCCAAATCGGAACCAAGATGGGCTCCAACATGGTAATCAACGCGGCTTGATGAGCAGGAACACGGGCCAAACCCAACGAGAAAAAATAGTAGGGCAGCCCTAATTGTACGGCGCCCATCAGCATCAGAATCCACCACGCACGAGTTGAAAGCCACACATCGCCAACGACGAGTACGATCGGGAAAAGCAAGATCGCCGACCCCAGATTGTTGACCACCGTAATGGCCGCGGCATCGCATTCTCGAACGCGACGGAGAAGCAAGGTGAGGAGACCGTAAAAAAGACCGGCCCCAAGCGCGATCCCCAGTCCCGCGAGATTGGTCCGATCTCCCGCCCAAAGGCCTCCAAGAAAAATAATCGACACTCCGACTCCGGCCAACGCCAGCACCGGAAGTTCGCCGCGCGACGGTGTTTCGCCCGTAATCAACGTCGCCAGCCCGAAAACCCAAAACGTCGAGGTGTACTGGAGGATGATAGCGTTGGCGGCTTCGGTCATCGTGTTGGCGACGACGAAGCAAGTCGTCATGGACACAAATGCCAGCACACAGCAGAATACTGCAGGGCGGATCCCGCGAGGCGAGGTTTCGTCGGGACCAACTCCTCGAAGAGTCTTGAACTTCCCGTGCGCCAGAGGCCAAAGAAACAGCCCGGCGAACAACGATCGATAAAAGGCAATTGTGACTCCATGGGGTCCATGACCATCTTCGTACACAAGGTTGATCAGCGCCCCGTTCAAACTCCAAAGCACCGCCGCAAGAATCAAGAAAAAGATTCCGAGTGGCGCCGCGTGGTTTTTTTGTGAACCCGGCATTTTTCTTTCAGCCATCCGTTCATCGTAGCGGGAGGGTGCCTTTGTTCTACCCTTAACAACGCGCGAGGCGCTCGGTGAATATAGGTTAAGATCGTGCCTTTCGACGAGCGAAATGGTCATTGGTGGTGCTTCACAGTTGACTACCGCTAATAGTATGCTTGGCTCAAAGGAGCCAGGTCCGAGAATTATGACCGATTTCGGGCAAGGCGCTTGCAGGACTCATAGGGAATCGGATAAGACCTTACTTTTGCAAGCGTCCGAAGTATCGGCGCAAAAGGAAGAAATCGAGTATGCTCGGTGAGGTGGCCGGAGCCTCCTTTGTTAATACGTCTCACTTGAATCCATTGGGAAAGATTATGTTATTGCAGAAATGGGCTATTGTTCCTTGTTGCCTTGTCGTTTCGTTGTTTTTTCTAGTTGTAACGGCAGATGCGCAACAAGGTTCGTCGGTTGGAACTGAGGTTGTTAATCCTCGTTCAAGAAGCCAGGTGCAATTTGCCTCTTCCTTGGAGGAACCGCTGACCGGGCCGGCGTCGGTGGATGATTCCATCCCGACACCGGAGTCGGTGATTGGGCACGTGATGGGTGACGGGGCGGTTCGATATGAATCGATGGTGAGGTACTTGCGCGCACTGGATGAGGCATCACCGCTCGTTTCGCTGACTCCTTATGCACACACCCATGAAGGGCGACCACTCTATTACTTGACCATCACGAGTCCGCAGAATCACGCAAAGCTTGCAGCCATCCAAGCGGACAACGCGAAACTTTCCGATCCAAGACAACTCGGCAGCATGGAGGAGGGCACGAAGATCGTGAATTCCCTGCCGGGTATCGCGTGGCTGGCCTATGCCATTCACGGAGATGAGCTTTCGAGCACGGATGCGGCCGTGCAGATCGCGTATTACCTTGCCGCAGGAACCGATGAAAACACGGAGCGGCTGCGGGATGAGTTGGTCATTCATATCGATCCGCTTATGAATCCGGATGGTCGGGAGCGTTATCTCTCTCAACTCGAGCATCTGCAAGGACGAATTCCCAATGCGGATTATCAGGCGATGCAACATGCCGGTTTGTGGTCGGCCGGTCGTGGGAACCATTATCTTTTTGATCTGAATCGCGATTGGCTGATGCAGGTGCACCCGGAAACCCAGGGTCGGGCGCGGGAGTTCCTGAAGTGGCACCCCCATCTTTTGGTGGATTCGCACGAAATGGGGCCATTGGAAACCTATTTGTTTGATCCGCCGCGAGAGCCGTTCAACGTCGATCTTTCCCCCGGTAATTTGACTTGGCGCCGAAAATTCTCCGCGGATCAGGCGCGTTCGTTTGATCGCTATGGGTGGAGCTACTATACACAGGATTGGTATGAGGAGTGGTATCCGGGGTACACCAATGCGTGGGCGAACTTGCTCGGGGCCGTGGGAATTCTCTACGAGCAGGCCGGAGTGGACGGCACCATGGTTCGTCAAGCGGCGGGAACGACGTTGACCTATCGTCGCGCGGTTCATCACCACATTGTCGGGACCTTGGCGAATTTGGAATCTTTGCGAGTCAATCGTCGAGAATTGCTGCGGGACTATTTTCAAGATCGACAGTGGGCGGTTGGGCTCGGGCAGAATCAGAACGCGAATGGGAACAGCGCTTTTCTGGTTCCGATTCCAGCGAGCGTGGACCGGTCTCGGGTAAATCGATTCGTCGAGTTGTTGCAGCGGCAGGGCATTGAGGTTTCGATATCCACGCAGCCGGTTCAAGCTAAGAAAGTAACGAGCCTTTGGGGGGAAACGTCGGAGGAGAGTGTTTTTCCGCCGGGAACGCTGGTGGTTCGATCCCGGCAGCCGCATCGTCGGTTGCTTCACGCCATTCTGTCTTTTGATCCGCACATGCCCGAGTCGTTCTTGAAAGAAGAGCGAAAGGAGCTCGAAAATCGGCGAAGCTCTCGCATTTACGACATTACCGCGTGGAACTTGGGGATGGCCTATGGTCTGGAGGCGTCTTGGGCAGGGCAGGTGAATGACGCGGCGTCGGCGCCGTTTGTGCCGCTTGCGCCTGCGTCAAAAGTGTCAAGTGGTGGCACCGTAGGCTATGGATACCTGATCAGTGCACAGGACGGTGATATTTATCGAGCAATAGGTCGGTTGATGGATCATGGTTGCAAGGTTCGCTCGGGGTCGGAACCATTTCGAGTGGGGGGGTGGGATTATCCTCGCGGGACGGCGTTGATGCGCGTCGCGGAGAATCCACCGCACCTGGGGAGCTTGGTCAGCGATTTAACCGCGGATTTGTCCGTCGACGTTCGAGAGGTCGATACGGCGCTGAGTGAGAGCGGTCCGGATTTGGGGACCAATGGGAAATTCGTGCTTCTGCAACAACCTCGCGTGGCGATTGCCTCACAATGGCCCATATCGACGACGTCATTCGGTTGGAACTGGCACGTGCTGGACGTTCGTGCTGAAATTCGGTCGTCGCCGGTCAATGTGGTGGCGATTCCGGAGATGGACCTTCGCAAATACAACGTGTTGATCCTGCCATCGAGTGATAGCAATGAAGGACTTGCCGGCGTCCTGACGGAGTCTGCACGAAGGAAACTTCGAACGTGGGTTGAAGCGGGGGGGACGTTGATTGCCATCGGCGATTCGGCGGCGTTTGTCGCGGGAAAGGACCGAGGTCTCAGCGCGGTTCGATTGCGCGAGGAGGTGTTGGATCAACTACCGGTTTATGAGGAAGCGCTGAAATGGGAACGGGCCGCTCGATCGATCAAAGTCGATCCCGCTCAGATTTGGGGAACCGCGCCGCCAGCGCCAGCGACCCCGGCTGCCGCAGGGGGGCCGCAAGACAAGGCAACTCATACGCCCAACCCGGGTGGCGAAGCGAAGCCCGATATCGAAGCGCTCAAAAGAATAGACGAACGGCTTCGATCGTTCATGCCGACCGGGGCCATCGTTCGCGCGGAACTGGACGGGGATCATTGGTTGACCATCGGGCTAGCCGATACCTCTGCCCTGGGTGTTTCGGACTTACCGGTTCTCCTTTCGGGTCCTCACGCTTTTCTGTCGACTTATCCTGTGACCACGCCGGTTCGACTCACATCGGAATCAGTGCCTACAAATGGCACTTCTGCAGGACGACAGTTTCGTCTGAGCGGATTGTTGTGGCCGGAGGCGCGAGAACGCTGGCGGGACACGGCCTACGCAACCGTGGAGCGCGTGGGGCAAGGGCAGATCATTCTTTTCGCGAGCGATCCGTTCTTTCGCGGGTATTTTGAGGGGTCGGGACGATTGCTGCTCAATGCCATTGTGCTGGGCCCCGGGTTTGGAACGTCTGCTCCGATTCCTTGGTGATCGGCAAGACTCGGGGGCCTTGTTGACGCCAAGAAGTGCATGAGCCATCACCCGTTATTTAAGTTGGTTTTCGCGGCCATTGACAGGGGGAAGAGGTTGTCTTGTAATGAACCCCGACCGAAGGGCGATTAGCTCAGTTGGCTAGAGCGCCTGCTCGACACGCAGAAACTGATGTTGTAAGTTGCAGTGCTTGCGACACTTAATCGCCGTTTTTGAGATCAGAAACAGGGTGCGGACTGGGTGAAGACTCGGTCCGCACCCTTTCTTGATCGTATACAGGCCCAAAACTGACGCCGGCGAACCAACGAAAAATCTACCCGTCACCGGCGGTCATCCCCTTCTTTGATGTAAACGCCGTTTGAAAAACGTAGCGCCCGATGTACAGAAGTTACCGGTTGAATCCCTTCATGGTC
>JBBTCX010000190.1:0-9114 GCA_038043045.1 Planctomycetota bacterium
GGGGTGGGTGGATTGTGGCCTATAAGACGCGGGACCTTGCAACGGAGGAGCGGGGGGAGGCTGATCGGCGTTTGAAACCGCTGTCACTGGCTGGCACTGAGCCGTATGCGTATGAATTGGTCGGAGCAGGGGAGACGGCGCATCGGGCGTTGTATGTGTATCGGAAGGTGTTGCGGGGTAAGGCGGGGGAGTGATGGATCACGGGTTTTCGTTGACGGCGGCGCTGGGGGATGCTTTCAAGGAGGCCGGGCGTGAAGTTGATCTTGAACCGTTGCATTGTGCCATAGGCTTGTCACTGATGGTGTGTGGCCCGGTGGGAGAGGCGGATGTTTCGAATTGGGCGGCGTATGCGCGGGATGCATTCTTAGTGCGCGGGGCGAGGCTTTTTGGAGCGGAGATTCGGGATGTTCATCCGCCGGAGGCGGCGCGGGGGTTGGAGCGGTCGAGTGAATTTGAGCAGCATTTTGATGCGAGCTATCGTCCGCTGATTCACAATGCATTGCACAACGGTCAGTCGGTTCTGGCGTGGCAAGGGTGGGGGAGTGACAACGAATTGGCATGGGGGCGAGTGGTGGGGGAGTGCGGAGACGGAGTGGGGTTGGAGGGGAATGTGCATGCGCGTGAGGGGATGCGGCGCGTGGTGATGGTTAGGCCTGCGGCGCAGGTGTATGTGGTGGAGAGGATTCGGGAGGTTGAGCGGGATGCGAATGATCTTGTGATGATGATGGCGGATGGTGCACGGGCGGTGTTGGAGAATGCGGTGGGGGAGCGGCATGGAGTTGTCGCGGGCGTCGCGGCGTATGATGCATGGATGGCGGCGAGGGCCACGATGTCGAAAGAGGAATGGGTGGGCGAGTCGCGGTCGTTGGCGGAGTCGTTGGTGGCCAGTCATGGATGTGCGGTGCGGGTGTTAAGTGAATGCGCGAGGGGCTTGAGGACGGATGTGAAGTCGGTGGCAGAGTCGATGTTGAAACTAGCGGAATTCGTGGTGGAAAAGTTGATTCATTGGGTTACGCAGATTGAGAAGGGCTCCGATGATGCGTGGGGGCTCTGCGGGGATTTAATGGCGACGCTTACGTCGGTGCGTGAGGAGAGTTTGCTGGCGTTGGAAGTGCTGAGACTTTCGGCGTGCAAGGTGAGGGGAATGAGTCATGCCGGCTAAGAAAGTGCCGTATCAGTTGCCGTTTGTGGATGATAACGAGATGTGTCGGCGCGGGCAGCGATTGTTGCATGTGATGAAGCTTCGGCGGAGTTGTCGGTCGTTTCATCAGGAGCCGGTGTCACGGGATGTCATTGAGGCGGCAGTGGCGATTGCGCATACGGCTCCGAGTGGGGCGAATCGACAACCGTGGCGGTTTGTGGCGGTGGATGATCCCGCGATCAAGCGTGAAATTCGGATGGCCGCCGAGGAAGAAGAGCGGGAGAATTATGATCATCGATTCCCGGCGGAATGGTTGAAGAGGTTGGAGCCGATCGGGACTGATGCGAACAAGGCGTTTTTAGAAACCGCGCCGTGGTTGGTGGTGATGTTTCGGGTGGATTGGGAGGAGATTGGCGGGGTGCGGTATCAGAATTATTATCCGGCGGAATCCGTTGGAATTGCGGCGGGGATGTTCTTGTCGGCGTGTCGTCAAATGGGTCTGGCGACGTTGACGCACACGCCGAGTCCAATGAAGTTTTTACGTGAGGTCCTTGGGCGGCCTGTCAATGAAAAACCGTATTTGTTGATCCCTGTTGGTTTTCCAACAGACGATTGCACGGTCCCGGATTTGCCGAAGAAGCTGTTGAGCGAGGTCTTGTTTTGGAATCGATCGGCTTGATGCTATCCAAAAAATAAGATGGGCCCGGAGCGAGTGTCTAGGGTCACACTCGATCCGAAGGCCCATCTCCACGAGGGCTTCCTATGGCACACAATTGTTAGGCTATTGGCACCCCGTTGCACCGGCCATTCGCATGACGCACGTGTTGTCCCAGCGGACCAGGCAACAGTACGGGTCTAGCTGGCAGACGGCGTTGCAGCAATCCCCGTCGCTGCAACCGGCTGATTCCACGGCGACATTGCAGGCGCTGGTGCCGTCGGCGCCGCACGTGTCGAAGGAACCGCCGCAAAGTCCGGTCGATTCACGAGCACAGAAATCATCCCAGCGGACATCGCAACAGAACGGGTCTCGATCACAGACGGTCGAACAACAATTCGCGTCGTCACATCCCGGAGTGTCATGCCCTGTCGCACACGCCCCGTTACCGGGACCGCAAACGCGGGCATTGCTATCGCTTACATCGCAAATAATCGTGACTTGGCCCGTTCCACTGGCCGCGTTGCCCGTCGTCGGGCTGATGAACCCGCCGATTCGGATGATGATGGGTTGATCGAGGGTGACGTGCACGACGGCGCGAGACTCCAATCCGAATCCGCAATCGTCGTCGCTGCAACCGATGGCGGCTGTCACCGGGCAACCGGTACCGTTGTAAGCGGCCACGGTGGTGTCATAGTCGCTGCCGCAGAGGCTGATAATGGCAACGCCTTCGCACGTCGGGCGATAGGTGAACCACAAGTCCGCGCCGATGTCGACCGTCGCACAGATCCCGCCGTCGTTGGGGCCGTCGGTGGTGGCGCCTAGCGAATTGAATTGGGTCGTACCGTTGTTAATCGTTAACGGCGTCGTGCAGCTATCGTTGCCGAGCGTATTGCCGCCGGCACAAACCGTCGCGGCCGTTTGAACACAGAGTGTGTCCCAAGTCTCGGTGCAACAAAACTCATCCGTCGTGCACACGCTTGAACAACAAGCGGCATCGGAACAACCGGGCGTGGTGTGGGCCTCAAAGCAAACCCCGGAACCGCGACCACAAACTTCACTGGTCGGCGGCGGATCAACAGGCGGAGGAGGCGGAGGCGGTGTTGTACCACCGGGGCCCGGTGGTACAACGCATCCGGTGGCATCGACCGTTGCTCCGGTCGCAGTTCCCGCACAAGTATCACGACTATCCGTCACACCGTCGCCATCCGCATCAGGACAACCATTGGCGGTAACGGTCGCACCCGCCGGAGTCCCTGGGCACTGGTCGGCTTCATTATCCACGCCGTCACCATCGGCGTCGGTCTGGGTCGAAGAGCAACCGTCGGAATCCACGTCGGCGCCGGTCGCGGTGTTGACGCAAAGGTCCCGATCGTTCGCCACACTGTCGTTATCATCATCAAGCTGGGTTGGGGCACAGCCGTCGCTATTGACTGTCGCACCGTCAGGCGTTCCGGGGCACAGATCGGAGTCATTGGCAACGCCGTCGCCGTCGCTGTCGTCGCCCGTGGTCGGGCAGCCGACGGAGTTGACCTCGGACTCGGTGGGCGTATCAGGGCAATTGTCAACGTTGTCGAAAACGCCATCGCAGTCCGCATCACGCTGACTGACCGCGCAACCGTCTTCATCGACTTCCGCGCCGGCCGATGTTCCCGCGCAAAGATCGTCAGTATTAACGATTCCATCGCCGTCGCTATCCGCACGAGCGGGATCCGGCGGAGGCGGTTCGGTGTTGTCATTGGCGTTCGCATTGCCATTGACGTTGCCGTTACCATTGTCGATGCTGCCGTTGTCATTGACGTTTTCGTTACCGTTGTCATCCGGTATCACTGGCGGAGGACAACCGCCGACCAGACTCAACATCAAGACCGAAAGACCGATCGCGGCGACTCTTCGCCACCATGAAACTATCTGGAACGTAATCAATTCTAACCTCCTAGACGAGTAAACCCCCTAGATTCCCGGTTCCCCCCCAATGAGATAGAAACTCTCCGGGAACGTCGTCCGTGTCAAAGGGTAGGCGACGGTAAGTGTCTAAAGCAAGCGCAAAACCGCCCCCCATCGACCTCGCCCGATAATGACGGGGTTGAAAACCAATCGAAGCGAGCATACCTTCCCCAGCTTCTCAGTTTAGTTTAAGACTGAGTCCTTGATTTCGGTATATGGGACTTGTGAATGGCCTCAAACGCGCGGGTTGGCATCGGCTATGATATTCACCGGTTGGCGGAAGGCCGTCGATTGGTTTTGGGCGGAGTGGTCGTTGAACATAGCCGGGGGTTGATTGGGCATAGCGATGCGGATGCGGTACTCCACGCAGTAACCGATGCCCTGCTGGGCGCTGCCGGACTGCCTGACATCGGCGAGCTCTTTCCCGATACGGATCCGGCGTACAAGGATGCGGATAGTCGAATTCTTTTGGCCGATGCGATGGAGCGCATCCACAAACGGGGATACAAGGCGTGCAACATCGACGTGGTGGTTCATGCGGAAGCGCCGAAATTATCGCCCTACAAAGCTCGGATGGGCGAAAGCATTGCCGGGCTTACCGGACTTTCACCGGAGTTTGTAAGTGTGAAGGCCAAGACGAATGAAGGATTGGGCCCGCTGGGTCATGCCGATGCGATTGCGTGCACGGCCGTTGCGTTGGTGATGCCTCTGTGAGGAACAAGAAGTCAATCCAGGCGAATGCGGTCGGAACACGCGAGGGGAATCTTGCATGGCGTTGATGGTCTATAACACTTTGACACGGGAGAAAGAGCCGTTTGTTCCTGTGTTGCCGGGTCGTGTCGGTATATACCTTTGCGGACCGACGGTCTACAAGCCCAGCCACATCGGTCATGCCGTAGGTCCGATTATTTTCGACGCGATCAAACGATACCTTGTTTATCGCGGGTTCAAGGTTACGTGGGTGGTGAATGTCACGGACGTGGATGACAAATTGATCATCGAAGCCGCGAAGCAGAACATTCCGACGCTCGAATTGGCCGAGCGCGTGACGAAAGATTATCTGGCCGCCATGAGAAAACTGCACGTTAAAGGTATCGACGTGATGCCCAAGGCCTCAGAGCACATCCCGGACATCGTGCGGATCATTCAGCAGTTGATCGATCGCGGTGTGGCCTATCAATCCGGCGGCGACGTTTATTTCGATGTGATGAAGGATTCCGACTACGGCAAGCTATCCAACCGCCGCGTCGAGGAACAGGAAGGTCAACGCGATCTGCAAAGCAAGGAAAAACGCAACGCCAGTGATTTCGCTCTATGGAAAGAGGCCAAACCCGATGAGCCGGATGACGTGAAGTATGACTCTCCGTGGGGCAAGGGTCGACCGGGTTGGCACATTGAATGTTCCGCGATGTCCAGTCGCTATCTTGGGGAGACGTTTGATATTCACGGCGGCGGAATGGATCTGATTTTTCCGCACCATGAAAACGAGGTGGCACAATCGGAAAGTGCGTCGGGCAAAGTATTCGCCAAGTACTGGCTTCACCACGGTCTCACTCGGGTCAATACAAAAAAGATTTCCAAATCGGACATGGATCCGGAAATGCAGGCCGCGCTTGCGAAGATGACGTTGAACCGTCTTCTGGAAAACTACTCCGGGGAGCTCATTCGATTTTTTATCCTGAGCACGCATTATCGCCGGCCGATCGAATACTCCGAAGCCGAAATCGATAGCAAGAAGAAGGGGTTGGAGAATTTTTATCGTCTGTTTGAACGGGTGGAGCGCATCAGCGGTTCGTCGGCCTATGAGCAAGTTCGTGAAGACGCACCAATTCAATCCGCCGCCTTGGTCGCGGAGTCCGAAAAGTGTCGCGAAGAATTCGTGCGTTCGATGGAGGATGATTTTAATACGGCCGGTGCGATCGCGGCGCTGTTTGAGTTTGGCTCGTCGATCAACCGATTCGCCGAGCAGGAACGGCTCGAAACCGGCGGCGATCCTTCGCCCAAGGCGGATGTTTTGTCCGCGACTCGTCGATTGGTCGCCCTCGCGCGGGTCATCGGGATTTTCTTGGAACCTCCGCCCAGCGCGAGCGTTGCCGACGACGGGACCGCGCAAAAAGCCATGGGAGTTTTGATCGAAATTCGCAAACACTTGAAGAAGAAAAAAGATTTTGAAAGCGCCGATCTCCTCCGCAATCTGCTGGCGGATCGGAAGATTCTCTTGGAAGACCACCCCGACGGAACGACCTGGCGACTTGGATAAGAAGGGACGTTCGAGATTCTTGTGTCCGGTTCGTGCGTTTTTTTTTCTTGTTTTCGGAGGCTACGTGTCTTCTTTGAATCTCGCCTGACGATCGGGACCGAACCGATTACCGGACCTTGAACGTCCGGTTCATTATCCGATTGCCTCTAAGGGTTTTCCCATACCCGATCATGGTTTTCGCCCATCCGCTGGCCGATGACTACACCGACATTCGCCGTGTATGTTGATCGGTAACTTGCGGTTACTCCCCCTATGGCCAACAAGGATAAACCTCAACCGAAGGGCAGAATCCTGCTCGTGGATGACGAGCAGGAGCTGAGATTCATTCTCGGTGCACACCTCAACGCCGATGGTTTCGAGGTCATTGAATCCGGGAACGGTTGTGAGGCGGTTCATCTGGCCAAACAGCAGCTTCCCGATGTCATCATCATGGACTTTACGCTTCCTTCCATGGATGGAATGACGGCGACAAAAGCCATCAAAGCCGATGCCCGCACCGCGCACATTCCCGTCATCATGTTGACGGCTCGCTCCAACACGACCGACATTGTCCGCTGCCTGGAAGCCGGAGCTCAGGAATATCTCGTCAAACCCTTCGATATCACCGAAGTTCTCGCCCGCGTGAGAACGGTCTTTCGCCTGGCCGTTGCCCACAGAGACCTGGACAGCTTGAATTCGCGACTGGAAGCGGAAGTTCGTGCCAAGACCAAACATCTCGAAACGCTTTACGAATTCATGCGAGACCTTCACCAAGCGGATACAATGGACAAGATTCTTGATCTGGTGATCAACGGCGTGGTCCGAGTCACCGGAGCCGAACGAGTGTCCTTGTTCTTGAAAGATCAATTGGGTCAGTCGTTGGTTTGTCGACGAGCGGTAGGAATTGACCCCGCGATCGCGGCTTCGATTCGCCTTGAAGCCTCCGATGGGATCACGGGCCAGGTCTTTCGAAGCCGCACCACCCTGGCCGCCAAAGCCTATTCGCGGGATTCCAAGGGAAACGGCGCCTACCACCAACAGGCGTTCCTGAGTACGCCGATTGTCACCACTTCCCTAGAGACACCCGATGGCACTATTGGCGTCCTTAACGTCACCAACAAGCCCGACGACGCGCCATTTTCCGATGAGGAAATTGAATGTGTCCGTTCGATGACCGATGCCGCCGCCATCGCCTTCGACAACGCCATTCGTCGAGAACGTTTGAGTCAATCCGTCCGCGTGCTCCTTCAAACCGTCGGACAACTGGCCGAATACCGTGACGAAGAAACAAATCAACACCTGGCCCGCGTTTCCCTCATGTCGCGCATTTTGGCCTTGGAATTGCAGCGAAACAGCGACTATGCCCCGCAAATCACGGACGAGTTCATCGATCACCTTGTCCAAGCTGCTCCCATGCACGACATTGGTAAAGTCGGTATCCCCGACGACATCCTGACCAAACCCGGCAAGCTCACCGACGAGGAATTTCAGATCATGAAGACGCACACCGACATCGGTCGGCGAGTGCTATCGCGCGCCGTGGACCCGACTTCTCCTAATCCGCTTCTCCAAATGTGCATCGACATCGCCTATAGTCACCACGAACGCTTTGACGGCAAGGGCTATCCACGTCGCATCGCCGGTTTGGCCATTCCTCTGTCCGCCAGAATCATTGCCCTGGTCGACGCCTACGATGCCATCACCAGTCACCGCAGATACAAGAAGGCCTCGTCCCACGAAACCGCCTGTGGCATCATCGAAACCGATGCGGGCAAGCACTTTGACCCCATCATTGTCGAAACGTTCCTGCGCTGTCGGGATCAGTTTGATGAAATTCGCGCCGTCAGCGATCCCGTTATCAACTCACTCGCCACCGTCAACTAGCTCAAGTTAGACCAGGACGACTTCATGCTTCTCCTTCTCGGCCGCCAGGAAATGCTCGGTATATCGTTTGTCGACTCGCTGGCAAATCTGCGTCACCCGTTCGCCGATGATCGTGTAATCCGGGTCGCCGCCGCTTCGCGTGGCAAACTCCGCCGTGACGATCACCAATCGCAACAGGTGCCGTAGGATTAACCCCTCGTTTTTCAAAAGATCACGGTTTCGAACGAATTTGTAAAAATCATCCACGACCTCGAAGACTCCTCCCGCGATCCATTTCGGCTGAACAGCGACCGGCTCCGGCGACGCCAACGACGATTCAAACAAAAGACGAAGCATGTCCGGTAGAGTCATCGGGCGATCATTTTTTCCTTCCGCCCAATAATCGTCTTCCTGCTCCTCATCCTCTTTGTCGCTTCCCATCAACCCGCCGGCTGACATCAGTCCCAATTGAATCAACGTCGGTTCGAGCACCAGAGTCTGGAGCGGCCCGGGCAAGAGAGTGTCAGGAGGTTTCACCAGCCGTTCAATCGCCGGTGGGACCAGCAGCACCGCCTCCAACGCTTGCAACTTCTCCGTGGCGTCCGACCGGGCGAGCTGCTTCACCAGGAATTCACCGAAAAGCGGATCGATACTGCGAAACTCGAGCAACGAATGCAAACCCGGCGATGGGTTTACCTGATCTTCATTCTCCGCGCGAGTCAAATAACCCAACGCTTGGAGATTCCCCACCATGTGGTTCAATTGCTCCTGAAATCCTTTGATTCGATCCGGGGTATTAAACCGCTTTCCCAAAAATACGCGAATGTCTTTCAGATTGCCCGTCTTCAGAAGGAGAAAAATCAACACGCGGTAAGGGATCATCGACCGACTGGCCAGATTGGCCGGGCCCGCTTGAATCAACATGCGAAACTGCCCGTCGGTCCAGTACTTTTCCGTCTTCCGCCGGGACGGCTTCTTTCGTTCCAACTCCTTTCGCGCCCGAAGAATCCCCGGATCCTTGGAATTCGGATCGATCTGATCGAATTTCTTTTTCCATTTCAAAATTCGTACGTCGTCCTCGTGGGCCACCGCGAAGACGTATCCCTTCTGATCAAATTGCGGCCGACCCGCACGCCCGAACATCTGATGCGCCGCCGAGGGTAGGATCAACTTTTCCTCGCGTGGTTTGCCCTTAAGCAGTGTGGTCAACACCACCGATCTCGCCGGAAGATTGATCCCCGCAGCCAGGGTTTCCGGGCACACCACAAA
>JBBTCX010000191.1:0-5237 GCA_038043045.1 Planctomycetota bacterium
AGGCATCGAACCCCTGTATAGCTTGGCGTTTTTCCGCAACGTGCTTCGCGGACAGAAAGAAGGGGAAACGCCGCTGATTGAAATCAACCCGGTTTTTGACGCGGTCGCGCGTCAGCGCGGTTTTCTTAGCGAGGGACTGATGGAACGTGTTGCCACGGACGGCACCCTCGCTCATTGTAAAGAGGCGCCGGCCGATGTGCGACGTCTTTTCGTCTGCGCGCATGATGTGTCACCGCGCTGGCACATGCTGCACCAAGCCGCGTTCCAGCGACATTGCGATGCGTCGATTTCAAAGACCATCAACTTCGCGGAAAATGCGGCCGTGGAGGATGTGGATGCCATCTACCGGATGGCCTATGAGTTGAAATGCAAGGGCGTGACCGTATATCGCAACGGCTCGCGCAAGCATCAACCGATGGCCCTGAAGGGAAGCGATCGGGTTCACGCCCAAAAAACCACGGAGTCGGTTCCTGAAGATACCAAACCCCAACCGCTGCAACCGGCGGTGTTGCCGGAGTTGTGTCCGGGCATCCGCGTAAGACAATTGACCCCCTTTGGGAACATGCACATCAACATCACGGTCGATCCCAAAACGGATCGAGAGTTGGAGGTTTTTGCCCAGCTTGGCAAGGGCGGCGATTTGGCCAACAGCGATCTGGAAGCGATCTGCCGCATGATCAGTTTGTGGCTCCGGTCCGGCGGCAGTTTGGAACACGTCGTTCGCCAATTGCATTCCATTGGATCAAGCCTTCAAGTCCACACCAAGGAAGGCAAGATCATGAGTCTGGGCGACGGACTTGCTCGGGCCCTTCGTAAGTACATGCAAGCCAAGGCGGAAATCGGGCTTAGATCGCTGTTGTTGGGGAATTGTGACCAGAAGACCTTGGGACGGGCGTTGAAGGATGATGCGCAAACCTCTCGAAACGGAAATGGCAACGGAAACGGTCACGGCAAGGGCGAAAACGGACATTCTGGATTTGGAATCCCTAGCGACTCAAAAGGCGAATCGGAGCAACTTGCCGAGGCGTGCCGTATTCCAATGTCATCCACAAAACCCTCTGGGGATCGATTTTTTGGAGATACCGCGAGCTCCAGCCGTTCAGAATCGAATCTCGGAAATCAATGGCAGCAAAGCCAGTACAAGGTAGTTTGCCCGGATTGCCAAGGGCCGCTCCGATATTGTGAAGGCTGCGTAAGTTGCGAGGTGTGCGGATTCTCAAAATGTTGAATTTAGCCGGTTGGCCCGGTAAAATCATCATGGAATGATGAATTTTCGGTTATATTGACTACAATTGTTCTTGACGAATCAAAGGTTCACGGTACATTTTGACGATAGAGAGGAGCGTATACGGGGAACATCCGGCGTCCAAAGCGTCTGATTCTTGCTCGTAGACGAGAAATCATAAAGGGGTATTCGACAGGGAAGTCGTAACCAAGGCTTCTTTCCCCTCCGGAAAGCACCGTCTCGCCTAGGGTGAGCGGTGCTTTCTTTTTTGCTTTTACATTTCCCCGAACCTTTCGTTTACCATCCTGAAGGAAGTGTCGTCGTCGCTCCAGGCAATTGGCCGCTTCTAAACGTTGGCTCCCAACGATAGCCTTTTCGGATTTCCGGGTTTCCTCACCGAAAGTGGCTTTCCCCACCTTGAACACCGCTTTGTAATGAGTATACTAACGGCTCTTCATGCCTGGACGCGCCCAGGGAGAAGTGAATTGTCGCCATTGCGACGGAGGATTGGTTTCGTGGTACGAATTAGATTGAAAAAGTATGGTCGCCGGCACAGGCCGGCCTATCGATTGACTGCGGTGGACTCGCGACGAACTAGAAATACCGTCGTCATTGAAGAGTTGGGGTGTTTTGATCCATTGAATCCGAATCCTGAACAGGCCATAAAGTTGAATCAGGAACGGATTGCGTACTGGCTTGGGGTCGGCGCCCAGCCGTCGGAAACGGTTCGACGGATTCTTGAGAAGCATGGAATTCGAGAACCCAAGACGAGAGCCTGAACTTGTGGTTGTGCATGAGCTATGCGAATCGACATTCTAACCCTTTTTCCGGAAATTTTTGGTTCGTATTTGGATCATGGAATCGTCGGTCGCGCAGTGCAACGACATTTGGTTGACATTCGATGTTTGAACTTTCGGGAGTTTGCCAAGGACCTACATCGAACCGTGGATGATCGTCCGTTCGGCGGCGGACCGGGCATGGTGCTGATGTGCGGTCCGGTGTTTGATGCCGTCGAGGCTATCGAAAAGGAAACCGGACCGGCCTATCGAATTCTGTTGACGCCGCGCGGTGAACCCTTGAACCAACGGTTGGTTCAGGAACTCTCGATTCGGTCGCATTTGCTGCTGATCTGCGGACATTATGAGGGGTTTGACGATCGGATTCAGGCTGGTCTGGGATGTCGAGAGATTTCGATAGGGGATTATGTCTTATCGGGTGGTGAACCCGCAGCCATGGTAATGACCGACGCGGTGGTGCGCCTGTTGCCCGGCGCGTTGGGTGATGAGCAGTCGACGGTGGAGGAGTCGTTTTCGAACGGAAAGTTGGAATACCCGCATTACACGAGACCCCGGGAGTTTCGCGGCATGGTGGTCCCCGATGTTTTGCTATCCGGTCATCATCAGCGTATCGAGGCTTGGCGTCGGGAACAGTCGATGATGAAAACTCTTGAACGTCGACCGGATTTGCTAGAAGGCGCGGGGATTTGTAGCGAACAAGCATGATGGTGATGCGTCGTAACGGATAAGAGCTGCCGCGGAGAAACCGCGTTTAGATTGTCGAGAATGGGAGGATTGGCGAAATGAGTCATGTGTTAATTCAAGTGGTGGAAAAGCCATACTTGAGATCGGAAGTCCCGACCTTCCATATCGGCGACACCGTGGACGTTCTTTGCAGGATCGTGGAAGGCGACAAAGAGCGCGTTCAAATTTTCAACGGAACCGTGATCGCCCGAAGCGGAGCCGGGATAAACGCATCGTTTACGGTGCGGCGCATCGTTCACGAGGAAGGGGTCGAGCGAAAATTTCTGCTCCATTCGCCGAATGTCGTCGACGTTCGGGTTCGGCGACGCGGAAAGGTTCGCCGGGCGAAGCTATACTATCTCCGCACGCGGATTGGAAAGGCTCGCAAGCTGCGTGAACTTCGGATTCACAAGAAAGTGGCCGAACCTGCATTGGCCGCCGTGGCGGTCTAGCGACGAACGACAGGTTCTTGGCCGACGTGGTGAGCGCGCCGCCGCGAAGTTTCTGCGCCGGCGTGGACATTGGATTCTTGCCAGGAATTATCGATGTCTCTTGGGCGAGATCGACCTCGTTTGCAGTGATGGCACCTCACTGATATTCGTAGAAGTGAAGACCCGATCGGATCCGCACATTCCGGGTTTAACGGATACGGGGTTGCAGGTGCAATGGAGTCGCGTCGGTCGAGCGGCGAAATTTTTCCTGAAAGACACAGGAGCTCAACCCAGACCCTGTCGTTTTGATCTGATAATCGTTTTTTGGGAATCGAGTCAAAAACCACACATCGAGCACTTCCCGGATGCCTATCACGTTTCCGCGTAGCACCGTAGGCTTGATCCCTTAAGGTGACCATGAGGCTGATCGATACCCACGCCCATCTGACTTACGCCGGACTCGTGGAACGCGTCGATGAGGTCTTAGCCAAGTGTGCGAAACACTCGGTCGCTCATGTCATCACCGTGGGAACAGACGTGCTGAACGCCGAAAAGGCGATTGTACTAAGCCGAGAATATCCCGACTCAATCTCCGCCGCTGTGGGCATTCATCCACACCACGCGGCCAAAGCCGCCTCAAGCGACCTTGATCGCCTCATCGAATTGTGGAAAGACTCACGGGTTGTGGCTTTCGGGGAAATGGGTCTGGATTACCACTACGATTTCGCACCGCGAGAGGTACAGCGATCGATCTTTGCCGCCCAACTTCAACATGCCCGAATGCTCGATAAACCCATCATCATCCACTGCCGCGAAGCGTTTGAAGACCTCGTACCGATATTGAAGGAACACGGTTTCTGCAACCGTCGGGTCGTGTTTCATTGCTTCACTGGAACAGAAAAAGAGGCCGAGGTGATCCATGAAAACGGCTGGCGATTGTCGTTTACCGGAATCGTGACGTTTCGCAATTCCACGGCCTTGCAGGCGATCGCCCGGCAATACCCCCTCGACCGCCTGATGGTGGAGACGGATTCGCCGTATCTTTCGCCCATGCCCGTTCGAGGGCAAACCCCGAATGACCCCGGAAACGTCTTTCATGTCGCAAACTTTTTAGCCCAACTTCGCGGAATTCCCTTGGACGAGCTGGCGGAATTGACCTATTGCAATTCCAGAACTTTTTTTTCACTGCCATAGAAAGAGCGATAACGGTCGTTTTGCCGACTGTTTTTTTTGAACTGCAGTTCACCCAACGACCCATAAGCGTCCATCACCCAAACCGCGCACTCGATTGAGACGATAGTTTGTTCAGTTCTTGGAGCGGGTTCCGCCCGCTCATGACCGCACAGGGATGAAAACACAGAAGTGGAGAGTATGGGCTAATGGGAAGTAACCAACCGGCGCGAATACGGGTGTTGATCGTCGACGACTCCGTCTTCATGCGAACCATGCTGAAAAACGCCGTGGCAAAATCACCGCGCATGGATGTGGTGGGTTCCGCCCAGAACGGCCAGGAGGCCCTCCAAAAAATCAAAGAACTCAAACCGGACGTCGTGACCCTTGATATAGAGATGCCCGGAGTCGACGGAATTGAAGTGCTCAAGCGCGTGATGGCCGAGCAACCCCTCCCGATCGTCATGGTGTCGACCAAGACTCAAGACGGGGCGGCGTTGACCTTCAAAGCCTTGGAATTGGGAGCGGTGGATTACGTCGCGAAACCGCTGGCGGACAAAGAGGCATCGCTCCAGAGTTTTCAGGAAAAAGTTGTTCGAGCCGTCGAGACGGCGTTTGAAGCGAACCGTTCACGAATCGGACTACAAGACAAACAAAAGGTCTTACGGCCCCGTAAGACCGCCATCCAAACTGATGGGGTCGTCGTCGCCATTGGAATCAGCGCCGGCGGACCGGCGACGTTACACAAATTGGTGCCCATGATTCCGAAAGAATTTCCGCCCATCGTGCTTGCCCAGCACATGCCCGCGGATTTCACCGGTCCGTTCGCAAAACGGCTCGACGGCGTCAGTGAGATCGAAGTGAAGGAGGCCGCCAACGGCGATCTGCTGC
>JBBTCX010000192.1:0-8965 GCA_038043045.1 Planctomycetota bacterium
CCGCCGTCTCATTACACAGTTGACCGCCGGTGCAGGGATCGCCCGACCCGGCGCAGATTCCACCGCCGCACACGTCGCTGGCCGTGCAGAACAACCCGTCGTCGCAAGGCAGGGTGTTGTTGGAGTGTAAGCAGAAACCGTCCGAACATATGTCGTTAGTACAAACAGTGCCGTCATTACAGTCGGCGGCCGAGCAGCATTGCAACGGCGAAAAATCCACCACGAACCACGACGCCGTTCCCGTTACTGAGTCCGTGGAAGCACGAGTCAACGTTAAGGTGTTGGCTCCGGTGATGATCGCCGTAAACATGCCCGGACCGATCTGATCTCGGGCCGTAAAGGAATGTGTCCCTCCCCAGTTACCACCGGCGGGGGCAAGGAGCGAAACAGCAGACGACGTATTGGTGCAGACGATCGGAACGGCCAAACTCGACTCCACGGAATTTAGCGTAGTCTCGCCCGATTGAACCGTCGTAGCGTCCGAAAACTCGATCACTTCCCAAGCAAAATCAATGACCGTACCGGTCACTTCGCGGTCGACTCGAATCTGCGTGGCGTTGTCCAAGCGCGCTCGGACCATATTTTGAGCACCACCAATTCCAGAAGTTTTCCAACTGATCAACGCAATCGACTTCGAAAGATTGACCGAAGAAATAGTCGCGGTTGCAAATACGTCGGTGGATCCCAAGGTTCCAATGCCGCGTTGGACCGATGAATTCGTAAACTCAACGACCTGCCAATCCGCGGTTCGAGACGACGAGGTGCTGTGAATGATTTCGAGATTCGTCGTTGACGTCAGCCTCGCACGGAAAAAATCGTCCCCGCTGTACGTTGTATCCGGCGATGCGACCGAACCTGAAACCAGAACAAAACTCCGAGTCAGATCGACAGGCGAGATGGTCACATCCCCCGTCGTCGAAACACTAGTAAATGTCCCGCGCTGAACCGAAACGCCCGCAGAAAAACTAGCCACCTGCCAATAAATGGTCAGGTCCGTAAGAACACCATCCGTGCCACTATCCGACCCACGAGTGAACTCCAAGGTCGTCCCATTCAAAATCCGCCCACGCACCAGACCGTCGTCTGGATCGGTGCTGTTTCCATGATAATTAAAAAATAAGATTGATTTGGTAGGGTCGATAGGCGCAATCGTCACGGGCGAAGTCTGTGATGAACCAGCTCCCGGGGACATCACCAGAGTCCCAGACTGCAAACCACTCAGTGTGGCCGCCGGCGAAGAGCTCGTGAATACAAGAAAAACGACCAAGGACGTCGCAACCAGGAAACCCCGCGTCCTCAGAGACGAAAATGGTTTCAACATGAAACAAGCGAGAAAATTAGCTTTCATGGGTCAATCCGACCTCCGCCGACTTCGTTACGCTGTAACTCTACAGAGCTCGCTTCCCAACATTGAAACCGTTTTTGCATGGTGACAAGCTCTTTTCGTTTTTGCGCAGCACCCCCAACGACCAATCAAATTCTTCAACGTTTGAACACGGACCACGAGCGATGAACGCAACGTTTGCGTTGGAATACCAAGGCCGACGTTGCCTCTCACGTCTTCTGGCAATCCGCAAAATTTTAGAAATACACCCCCAGGGATGAACCTATTCTTTTCCCCTTTTTCTCTTCTCGCTCGACGTCAACCCCACTACTTTCCGTCAAGCGCGAATCCGCCAGCCCGTTTGCTGGAACGTGCAATATAACATGTGACCCATGAGGATACAATCGATTGCAGTGTAGCTTTTATATCACCGGTTTCATCGATCGGATTGACTCGTCGTCCGTAGCATCGCCGGTGTCAGTCGACTTAGACACCAGACTTCGTTAAAACACGGCTAAAAACCCTTCACGATGCCCAAAATAAAGTAATGATTTAGTAAGCCGTTATACAACTCTTAGTTTCTTTGAGGTAGCACTCAACATGACTATTTTATCGGACGTCCGACCGCCTCCAACCCACGGATCACCTGCCATTCGCAGAGAACGAAAACCAAGACAATTGGCACAAGGGCAATCAGACTGGCCGCCATCAGAAGATTCATCCAAGTTCCAGATTGTGACTGGAGCATCCGCAGACCCAACGAAACCGGATACTGTCGTAAATCAGACAAGTACATCAGAGGATCCAAAAACTCGTGCCAATGGAATACAAAGCTCAATAGACCGGCGGTCACGACGGCTGGGCGAATGGAAGGAAGGAGGACATACCAATAAAACTGCCAAGGTGTGGCACCGTCCAAACAGGCCGCTTCCAAATAGCTTCGGGGAATTCCGCGCAAAAACTGTCGAAATAGAAAGACGTTAAACGCACCACCTCCCAGCCACGCGGGCACAATGAGCGGCTTGTAGGTGTCAATCCAGCCCAACTCCGCAAACAGAAGGTATCGAGTGACAAAAAGTCCCTGCGTTGGAACAATCAGCGACACCAACACCAAGGCGAAACACGCGCCGCGACCACGGAATTTGCCGTAAGCAAGAGCAAATCCAGCCATGGATGAGGTCAAGACCGCACCCGCCGCGGAAATCACCGAGATCCACGTGGAATTCAAAACCATTCGTCCGAAGGGTAATTGCGTAATCACTTGCAAATAGTTGGACCCTTGACAGTCGCCCACCGTAAACTTCGGTGGAATGGCATACACCTCGTCAAGCGGTTTGAGCGAAGAGGAAAACGCCCAGACGATCGGTAGCAGCATCCATCCACACACCGCGAACAACGCCACATAGGCAAACGCCGATCCGATCCGCCGTCTCCAGAAATGGGAACTGCCAAGAAGCATCGAAGACCTTTGTTCTTCATGCCTCGCGAAATACGGATTGCCTTTCTCACTCGGTTCAAGAATAGACATGCTCCTCGTGCACGTAATAAACCCACCGTCGGGTCAACTGAAAGAATAGGAAAACCAGCAACGTGAGAATTCCCATGAAAATCACACACAGCGCGCACGCATATCCCATCCGATAGGGCGGCTCAAAAGCCACCTGGTACAAATAAACCATGTAAAACAGCAGTCCCTCTCGCTGCTCTCGATTCTGCAAGACATAAGGGGCATTGAAGGATTGCATGGCATACAGCATGAGGTATTGATCTACTTATTTCTTGGGTATTGTTCCTCAAGCGCGCGGACATGTTGCAGCACCGCCTCACGCAATTCTGGGGGTTCGATAACAGTGGCATTTCCGCCATAAGACAAAACCCAACAGATAATTTCTTGTAATCCTTCCACATCGGCTTCGAAGATCAGGGAACCGTCATCTAGGAAAGTTGTTTGCTTGGTTTTGTGCCATGAAATTTCATCAACGGCCGCAGCCACTTTTTTGGAAAAGAGGATTTTGATGTGAAAGCATCGATCGCCTCGGATCATGTACCAGGCGTATCCGAAATAATTGGTGATGTCGAAGGTCGGCTGTATTCGAAAGCCAATTGTTAGCGCTTGAATCTGAAGTAGCCTTTCGACTTTGAACGTTCGAATGTTTTTTCGCGTTTCACAGAAAGCGATCAGGTACCAACCCCGAATCGTGCAAATGAGGAAGTACGGATGAAGGACGAGATTGAGCACCCGTCGCTCGCAATAAGAATCATAACGCACTTTGACCTTGACTTGCATCGTGAGGACTTGCTGAACCAAAGGTAAAATGTCGGCAATAGCCGAACAATCGGAGCTCTGAGGGGGAAGAATTCGTATCCGATCTAATAATCGATTGCAATGTTCTCGAAGAGAGGCGGGAACAAGGCTTTCGATTTTCGCGGCGGCGGACGCGGCGACGTTGGCTTCGGGAACAATTTGCCAAGCAAGCAGGATTCGCATGCCGAGTAGAACAGCAAACGCCTCTGCCTGAGTCAGTGAAACCGGCGGAAGTACAGTAGATTCGCCCGTCGCATATTGTTTCGTATCGCGATCGAAGGTGAAGTTAATCCCGGCGCGCGACAAAATCTCGAGATCACGAAAGATCGTCCGACGGGACACGCCGACGGATTTCGAAATCTCGTCAATCGTTCCTTGTCGACCAGTTTGGAGTGACTGAATCAACCGAAGTAGCCGCTCAAGTCGCTTCGATCGCATGAAACACGGATTCCTTCACGAGGTTTGGGCCACTCGCCCCGTCAAGAAACCGACATCCTGGAAAAGTTGCGGAACCTCCGCCGGCCTGGGGCAGACATGATCGGCGTTGACCAAATCTCGATAGAACTCAACTGCCTGCTCGGCTTCAGCCCCTACAAACCGCCATTCATGAGCGTCCGCGTCGGTCAATTCGGCGCCGAAGGACCATAAAAACGGCAAATAGTAAATCCACCTCGGATGCCAAAACCCAAACTGGTCCAAGCGCCCATCCTGGTCGAAATCACAGGTCAAATCTTGGGCGAGTCTTCGAAAATCTTCGAGGGTCCATTCGCCATTTGGAAGTGGAACGGCCTTACCCTGAAAACGCTCGGCCTTTTCAAAACAGGTCGGATTGCAATAGACCAAAAGATTCCCACCGGAAATCGGTAGACCACGTGTCACTCCGTCGGATACAAACGCCGCCAGCGCCGTGCCATCCAAACGCTCGGAGTCGTCCCCGCTGTTCTCGTAACGCGTTACCGATTCGGACAGGTCAGCAAAATTTTCAGCCAGTTCATGAAAGGGACCCAATTGAACGAGTGCAACATCGGCCATTGTCCCGGACAATATTTGTTGACGCAGTTTCGTGTTGTAATGACCGGAAAGTCCGGTGACATATTCTTGCCGAACGTGTGTGTCAGGGTGCAATTGCTCATACTCGGCGATGATCTCCCTCCACAGAGCATAATCCTGATAATCCCCAAAATGAGAAAAACGAATCCCGAGCGCACCTTGTGATTTACGTAGCCGGTCGATTGGAGAATCTCTAGACAGCCACCACCCGCTTAACAAGATTGAAAGGGCAAGAAATATTCGCCAGAGCGGACGGCTCATCCAACAGCATCTCCAAGAAGAGAAACGCGGTTTTCAACTGAATAAACGTCTATCGTTTCCGTGTGTACTGAATTATTGTCCAATGGCTGAACAGCTCCAAATCCAAACAGGTATCTCCAAGCCTCGGCCATCCGACTTTTTGTTGAAAAGAAAACGGACAACCGCTACTCTCTTAAGACACCGTTAGACGGTCGCGCGCTCGCGAATTCTTTTGGCGAAGGGGGAAAAGCTTGATTGGTGTGCCTGGGGTTTTCGGTTGCATGCTACAGAGGAGGACACTCATCATGAAAGACCACGAGCTCAAAGCAGCACTCATGCGTCGCGCGGACTCCATGCACCAGTTTTTGGAAAGCCGTATTCCCAAGCGGTTTCGACTGTTTCTTACCCCAGATGACCTCTTGCAGGATGTTTGGGCGGCCGCCTTCAAATCCTATCCTGATAGTATGGATAGAGATGATGCCACCTTTGACCGCTGGCTGAATACCATAGCCAAGAACAGGTTGCTCAATGCCATCCGCGACGCAGGTCGGATCAAACGGGGGGGGCACCGAAATCGATTCGAACAACAAGAATTGCATAACTCCTCGTTTGCTGCCCTTCTTACCCACCTCGTTGGTCCCGACCGGACCCCCAGCAGTGAAGAAGCCGCGAATGATGTCGTACAGGCGGTAAGATCCGCGATCAGCTCCCTGCCCGAAGATTACCGCCAAGCATTGACATTGCGACACATCGAAGGGCGAAGCCAAGACGAAGTTGCGACGACCATGAAACGGTCCCAGCGTGCCATCAACAGCCTCCTTTATCGTGGACTGCAAAGACTGAACCAAAACCTCGGATCGGGCACGCGGTTCTTCAGTGATCTTGACTCTCAAGATGACGGACCGTTGCAATCGCAGTCGTGAAGGACGAGGACATCGCGATGGGTTTCTTTGAAAAAAACACGGCCCGTATGAAAGAGGTCATCGAGGACATCATTAGAAGGCAGGCCCACGGGATCGCGGTGGACTATGATGCGCTAGCCGACCAATACCCGGACCTCATGCCCGATCTCGCCGACCGCATCCGCCGCCTCCGTGCCATTGAATCTGCCGCGTCAAATGCTCGGAGCGATACGAAACTCGAGGACTTCCAGGATTCCGAACCGCAACTCGACTATCTTCGTCGCCTCTCTACACGATACGACATCCTCGACCCTATTAGCTACGGCGCCCAAGGCATCGTATACAAAGCCGTTCAACTCTCCACCAAACGAACCGTGGCGATCAAGTTCCTCTTGGATGGACCCTTGGCCAACCCAAGACAACGCCGGCGCTTCAAGAGAGAGACCGAGCTCGTGTCGAGACTTCGACATCCCAATGTCGTTTCCGTCTACGAAGCCGGCGAGATCGAGGGGCGACCTTACGTCGTCATGGAATACATCGATGGTCTAGCCATAGATGATTACATCACCGTCGAGCAAGTTCCTCTCCGTGACACCCTAACGATATTCGAAAAGGTCTGCTCCGCGGTTTCTACGGCCCATCAAAACGGCATCATCCACCGCGATTTGAAGCCATCCAACATTCTCGTCGATTTCAATGGCGAGCCCCATGTGCTGGATTTCGGACTGGCCAAGGAAACCCATGCGCCCGACGATATCACGGAAATTTCCTTGCCCGATCAACTCATCGGTACGCTACCCTACCTCAGCCCGGAGCATGTTCGCGGCCGACAGATTGACACCCGCTCCGATATCTATGCCCTCGGCATCATCTTCTACGAATTCATCGTCGGAGACCGGCCCTATTCCGTCAATGGCGATCGCGCCGCCGCCCTCCAGGCCATCTTATACATTGACCCCAAACCGCCAAGAAAAGCTCTGCGAACCAACGGGGAGAAAAGACCTTGGCGTTCCACCGATATTGTAAAAGACCTCGAACAGATTATCTTGAAGACGCTGCGAAAATCCGCAGATGCCCGTTATCAATCCGCCGACGCCTTGGCCGAAGACCTTCGCAATCTTCTCGCCGGACGGGCTGTTTCCGCCCGTGCGGACAGCGCCTGGTACGTGTTCCGAAAAACGGCGAAACGATATCGCGTCCATTCGAGCATCGCAGCCGGCTTCCTGTTGCTTCTTGTAAGCTCGTTGGTCGGCATGACCCATCTTTGGCGTCGCACTGAGACTATTGCTACGGAGGCAGTCGTCGCCGCCCACGCCGGCGCTCTCGTCAAGCTTGGCAGTGTGGACCGCGACGGCGCTCGAGTGGACCTAGCGATCGACGCTTTCATGGAGGCCATTCAACTCGCCGAATCTCTGAATTCCGACAGCCCCGTTTTAAAGGCCCAGTTGTTTAGCGCTTACCAGCGACTGGCTGATCTGCTTATCAAAAAGGACCGCTCTGCGGAGGCGATTCCTTATGCGGCCAAGGCCGTTCAACTGGCTGAAGCAGCGTTTAAACGTGACCCGTCGTTGCCGATATCACGAAGCCAGCTCTTCGGCTCTCTCATGTTGCGGGGGCGATTGGAGTCGTCCAGCAAGAACCACTCGGAAGCTTGTGCTCTTTACTCGCGCGCTATCGAATTGCAGAGGGAACTTTGTCGAGATTTCCCCGACAACGACGGTCTTCAAACCAATTTGGCCAACGCCTTAGGCTGGCGAGGCTCGGCCGAGCGATTGCTGAATGACGCCGAGGCATCGCTTGTCGACCTTAAAGATTCGCAGGACATCTACGAACAATTAAGGAACAAGGAACCGACCAACGGCAGTCGCGGCGTGAATCTGGTCCAAGCTTACAGCAGACTTTCCGCGTGGCATTTGGGACGGAAATCCCCGGAGAACGACAAACACGCCCAGGATTTGCTTGATCAGGCCGTTGCCCGCCTCGAACAAACCAAGCTGTTGCCGAACTCCGAGGATCGCCGTGCGGAAATTGACGAGCTTACCGGCGTTATCCATCGCAATTGCGGAATCCTGGATAATCGCCTTCGCAAATCTGTCGCTTCATCAGACTAAGAGATTACATCGTCACTGTCGCCCGCCTCCGCCGGTTCATCATCCTCCCACTCGGCGTATTGACCATAATTGAAATAGAACCACCACCGCATGTTTCCCATCTCCAAGTACGGCGGCGGGTTGGGTGGAGGCGTTCCTGTCCCCTCCATGTTGAATTCCAAGTCCTGTTCGCCCGAAGTGATCGCCGTCGCCACGCCCCACATCTCCGGCGGAGTCGTAAAGTCGCCGACCACCGGCGTGCTTGGATCCGCGTGCGCCACCCACCACAACCCGTCATGCGTTTCCACGTTCACTTGCTCTTCACGCCACAGGGCGGTGACGGTTCCCGAATTCACTCTCTGAAACGCCTGATTCAACACTTCCCAGCCGATCGAATTTCCTGATTTGGAAGTCGCCCGCAACGTGCTCGTCACCGCGAACACCACCGGCGTGTTGGGGTCCGACGGCGTATCGTGAATCTTCCACACCAACGTAAAATCCGGCGGTAGCGCGTGACTCCAACTGGCACTGCCATGAAGGGTCATCGCAACAATCCCGATAAGTATAACGGAATACGAACGCATGGGTGTTACTCCTTTCGATGGGCGCGCGGAGGGGGCGCGGGGGCCCCTCTTCGCGTGCCAAACCATGTCACTTCTTGCTGAACGTCAAACCGAAACAACGAACCGTCTGGATATCCGTGTGCCACTACGTAGTACGGGGAACGTTCCCTTGCGGGGGCCCTTTCAATAGATATCAACACCATCCGCTCTCGCAGCGCTCGCACAAAATGCGAATTTTCTGGAGGCGACAAGTTCCAACAGAACGGAGTGGACTTGAGAATCGTATGGACCCCGGAGCGGCCAAGTGCCATGCCTTTGCGCCAACCTCGGCGCGGAGAGTCCATCCGGAGCGTCAGTAGATGAAGTCGAGATCACCGAGAAACTATTAAGAGTGCATCCTAAAACCCCAGCTAGCCGCGGGCTTTAGCCCGCGCGGCCTCTCGGAATTCCGGTTTTAGCGCGCACTCCAAAGAGAAAGCGTGATGCTCAAC
>JBBTCX010000193.1:0-24851 GCA_038043045.1 Planctomycetota bacterium
AACCGGCGCCCGCCCCGCCGCGTCCCTCACGGCCCGCCCCTCACCGAAACTCTATCCACCACCACCCCATGGAGGTATTTCGACGGCCTCTCACGGTCGCGGCTCGGATGTTTGACCGCTCGTTGGTAGTCGCGGCTTTGATCGATGCGCTTTGCAGCGTGCATCGTCCTCAATTATTTCATGCGAAAGATTCGGACGACGGCGTCGACGACTTTTCCGAGGCCCATTTGCCAGAGGCAGCCGAATACCAAGAGAATCGTTCGCAGACACAGGCAAAAACTGATCCATCTTTTAGCGGCTTTTGTGCGGTATTTGGTTCTTCGTTCATAAGCCCGTAGAAGTTCTGCGACGGCAGGTCGGTAGACTTGGTTCAAAATGTCGTCCGGAAAAAGGAACTCGAATAGTTCCCACATCCTCGGCCACATGAGGAAGAAACGGCGTGTCGAGCCCTTCCCACAAAAAATGGAAATGGACTTGCTTGCTCTTGGACCGTCAACAGCGAACCAAGCAGATATAGGAAGACAAAAAAAATAACAACCAGCATATCCCCAATTCATATTGATTCTGTATTCGCCACAAATATAACCTGTAAGCACGCCTAAAACAAAAAGAAGCGTATAAGAGTAGAAAACGCTTGGTAGGCGAATTCGGGTAAGAGAGTAGATGTCAATAAACCGATCAGTCAAGATATATGGAGCAAACAAAACTCGAATAGAGAAACGGATCAATCGCATGACACCGTCCTTGTTCCGCGTGCGGCGGCCCATTCGCGGCCGGCTTCGATGTAGAAGTCGCGGGTTTTTTCCCAGGATTTGAAGCCGTGGCCGGTGACTTTGTAGTGGCGCTCTTTGGCTTTGTAGCCGGCGACTTCGATGATTTCGTAGCGGCCTGTGATGAGGTCGGCGTCTTCGAGTCGTTTCATGAACATGTAGAACCCGGAGAGGGTTTTGGAGATTTTGTGGCGGCGTTTGAGCAGGTCGCGGATTTCAGCGCCGGATTTTTCGGATGCGCCGATGGTGTCGATGACGGCGAACTGGAGGTGGGTTAACGGGGGCATGAGCATGGATTCACTCCTTCCATCCAATATAATATGATATGGGATGGTCTTTGTCAAATCATTTCCACAAAAGCGGGGCAATCGGGGTGCATCCCAAAAAGTGTGTCGATTCCCATTAGGGTGACACAGCCAACCACGGGTTGGCAGTATTCGTGGCTATTTGGCGTAGCCACCTCCAAGCTGTCGCTTGACGGTGCCACCCAAAATGGGATGCGCCCGGGCAATCGCATCTAAATCTTGCGAGGCATTCCTATTGGTCAAAAACACAGATTGCCTGGCTTGGTTCGAATTCAAAGCTGAGATACCCGGATTCTCTGGGCTGAAAACGGTGTCGGAATTGTCCAGCGAATCCCCTGCAAGGGCACGCGGAGGCAACGATCCACCGCCTGAAAGCGGCGGCTCTTGAACGAGACGACCGCTACCTTAGGGGCGCGGCTCGGATTGGTCGGACGTGTAGAGTTTGAAGGCGTGATCGGGGGGGCTATGATGCGCCGCGAGGGAAGGGTTTTGTTTCGCAGGGAGGTTTGTGCATGAAAACGAAGTCGCCCGCCAAAAAGCGGATCGCGGCGGACGAGTCTCAACTCGCTCTCACCTATTCGGCGGCTGAGGAAAAGGCAACGGCTCTAGAAACGGAGGATGCCGACGAACCGCTTCTTGCGAGCGTCGATAACGGGGTTGAGTCAGAAGATCCACCGGTTTCCAAATCGTCGGGAACGCGTCGCCGGGCCACGGCCGAGTCACTGGCGAAGCAACAGCGTGAAATCTCCGTTTCTGAGTTCTTTGCAAAAAACCGTCATCTCCTCGGTTTCGACAACAAGCGAAAGGCTCTACTCACCACGGTGAAGGAAGCGGTCGACAACAGCCTCGATGCTTGTGAAGAGGCTGGAATTCTTCCCGACGTTGCCATCACCATCGAACAGACCGACCTCGAGCGTTTTCGGGTGACTGTCCGGGACAACGGCCCTGGTATCGTCAAGCAACAAATTCCCAACGTCTTCGGAAAGCTATTGTACGGGTCTAAATTTCATCGATTGAAGATGTCACGAGGGCAGCAAGGAATCGGCATCAGCGCCGCGGGAATGTACGGGGTGATTACCACAGGGCGACCCGTGCGCATCGTCAGCCGCACCAGCGCTCGCGCCCAAACCCACATGTACAGTTTGGCAATCGACACGAAGAAAAATCGCCCCGACATTATTGGCGAAGAAGTCATCGAGGTGGATTGGCCTCATGGAACGGAAGTGAGCATCGAGCTTGCCGCCGTCTACAACAAGGGGCGTCAAAGCGTGGACGAGTATTTGGAACTGACCGCGATTGCCAATCCACACGCTCAATTGAGTCTTCGTGCCCCGGATGGTACAACGCTCACGTTTCCGCGAGGAACAGACACGCTTCCCAAGGAAACGAAGGAAATCAAACCGCACCCTTACGGAATTGAACTGGGCACTTTTCTCAAACTGCTGAAAGAGACGGAGACCAAGAAGCTTGGGGCGTTTCTTTCGGAAGAGTTTTCACGGGTGAGTAGCTCGGTGGCCAAGGATGTTTGCGAGCAGAGCAATCTGACAACGGCCTCTTGGGTGAACTCGATCTCGCCGCCTCAAGCGGAGAAACTCTACACGACTTTGCAAAACACGAAGCTGAAAGCGCCGTCGACGGATTGTCTGGCACCCATCGGCGCGGAGTCGATCCTGGCCGGTCTGCTTCGAGGCATCAAGGCGGAGTTCTATACGGCAAGCACCAGACCGCCGGCTGTTTATCGTGGCAACCCGTTTCAAATCGAGGTGGGTCTGGCATACGGCGGAGACCTTGGCTCCGACCGCCATGATGAACCCGAAGACGGCAAAAATGAAAATGAACCCGTGCAAGCCCGTGTCATTCGGTTCGCCAATCGCGTGCCGCTTTTGTATCAACAGAGTTCGTGCTGTCTGTTCAAATCCGTGACCGACACCAAATGGAGCAACTACAGTCTCTCGCAATCGAGTGGTTCGTTGCCGAGGGGCCCGCTCGTGTTGTTCCTTCACATGGCCAGCGTGTGGGTGCCATTTATTTCCGAAGGCAAGGAGGCAATCGCCGACTACGATGAAATTCGCAAAGAGGTCAAACTGGCGCTGTCGGAGTGCGGAAGGCGATTGTCGTTACTGCTGAAACGCAAGCGCCGCAAGGCCGACTACACCCGCCGACGCGATGTCTTCCACCGTTACATCGACGAAGTCGTCGAGTCGGCTTCGGCGATGGCCGACATCAACAAAGAGGAATTTCGCCAATCGTTGATCACGCTTTCGCGCCAATACACCGAACAGGCCGACATGGAATTCGACGACCACGGCAAGGTCCGCCGCAGAGGGGCGGATCGGGACGATCTTGGCCTCGAGGATACAATTGTCGTGGAACGCCAGAACGACTCGCCGCCTTCCGAACTTTTCGCACAGGTGCCAACGACTTAGCCCATTCAACTCTTGGGACGTTTCGGCAAAGGAGCCTGAATTCATCCCTTGAAAGTGACAGGGATGGAGCAGGGCGACCTGGATTTCGTACCGGTCAAGGATGAACAGAGCTGCAATGAGGGAGCGTTTTTTCCCGAACCCAACCCGTCTAGGAGTTTGCCTGGCTCGTTAAGATCGGATGAAACCCTTTCCGTGGAACTCCGAATTACGAAATGGATTGCGCCTTCGGTTCTCCGGCCTGCCTTGCTTTCGCGACGACCGGCGCGCGCGCCTGGAAACATAGTCTCATCAAATCCGTTATTTCTTTACGCACGTCGTCCAAGTTGGTCCCGCCCAACAAAGACTGTTCAATCTTCTTGGCGTGTTCACTGATCACGTCAAACCCGAACGACGCGCCATGCGCTTTGAGTTGCCGTGCGATACCTTCCACTTTTGATAGGTCTTGCTTTTCCACGGCCTCTTCCATCGATCGAACGATCGAAGGAAGTTCCTCCACAAACGAAGCAATGAGCGGAAGCATGGACGAATCATGATGAAACGCGCTGTACAGCGGCTCCTCCCTCAAGGACTGCATCACCAACGCAAGTTGTTCACGCGTATAGGGTTTCGACAAATAGCCATCGCAGCCGGCCTCCAGACACTTTTGCCGCGCGGTGGGTTCCGTGCGCGCCGTCGCGGCGACGATCCGTCCCGCGTAACCACGCCGCCTTAATTCCCTGGTCGCCGATAATCCGTCAAGCTCCGGCAACTCAACGTCCATCAACACCAGGTCATAAGCCTGACTAAGTGCCGTTTCCACGCCCTTTTTCCCATCCACGACATGATCCACCTCCACATTGAGCTGCTTCAAATGAAACAAAACGAGCTTGGCCAGAAAGGGATCGTCCTCCACCAATAAAATCCGGCTTCGAACCGCCGTCGGACAATACTCCGCCGGATCAATTAACCCATCAAACCTCACGCCGACTTCATGCACGCCGCCTTCCAGATAACGACATCGCACGATGCTTCCCAACATGTTCGTCCAAGTGCCGTACGCCGATATGAGTTGGACCTGGCACCGAGCTCCCACATGGACGAATCCGCCGTGAAGAAACGACATGCCCTCCGCGCTTAAGTCACGGCTTGGCACCAGGAATGGAACAAACGTCGCGTCCCCAGGTTGTTGCAACGCAACGACCAGTCCTTTCACCCGATATTTGAATCGCTTGTAACGCTGAGTTTCCGGCGGCGACGGTTCCGCGGCATCGGCCTGATCCAACAATTTGTTGATGACCGCTTCCGCAGACCGGATGGTCCGAACCGCCCGTTTCACCGACTCGTTTTTGCTCACGCCTTCAACACCTTTTCTCCAACCTCCTGCCGCTTCGACACCCGCGAGATTGCGAGTTCTCGAGCGTTACCGAAAAGTCGGACCGGCTTGCCGGATCACCCCAGCCTGCCGGGTCGAACTTGTCCGCTCTTGAGCGGCGGCCCTGCAAATTGAAACCGAACCAAAGATGCCAAGGCGTCACCAATCCGCGCCCGCTTGGTATCGATTTCCAAGGGAAAGGACGACCGCTTCCACGGAAGCGCGACGTTGATCAGTGATACAAAAACACGCTCAACTAGATTCGTACCGGATTTGTGGAAATCGAAATAGTGTTTCGATCTCCAGCTACGGTGCTTTTCGGCAATCTCTCCGAAGCGGTCAAACTCGATGCGAACGGGTCCGTAAGCTGCCACTCACGTAACCCCTGTTCCTTGTGGTTGATTCATGCTATACTCGGTCAGTTCACGGATGGGAAACGGGAGCATGCCTAGGTCCGCGAAACTCGAAGGGGGGAGGGTGTAACCTTAGTTCACCCGGGGGGAAATGAAATGACTGCAAAACTGCTGGCAACCGGTGTGTTTATCGGGCTCATACTATTATCGGAGGTCTCTGCTGCCGAGCCGAACCTCACACCCACTCCCGGCCCTTCTAAATCGAGATATTCATCCGGCGATTCCACGTCATCCAATCTGCAATCCCGGGACAACGGGTTGACTTGGCGCGGAACGATCTCCGTGGATTTCGATCCCATCGCGATTTCTTCATGGAAACTGAACCTCATGTTCCGCGGTCAACTAGAAGCCGAAAACGAACGAACCACGATCACGTTTCCTATCCGCACGTCCGTTTTGCATGATTTGAATCTCGACCAGCGATTTGAACTCCTGTCCCAAGGCATCACTTTGCAGGGAGCGCTGGAATTGTCGTCCGAAAATGAATACGTCGTCCTGGTGAATCCCGTTCTTTTGCCGAGCGATGCGGGCCGCTGGCACTTGGTGGACAGCAACGCCACCGAGGCCGGATTGGTTTGGCTTGAATTGGTTGTGTCAGAGATTGATTTGTCGCCGGCCGATGGGACCATTCTCGTCGCAGGGGAGTGGGTTCTCGCCGACCATGCCATCGCCGCCTTGCGACTTTCTCACCAGCCCCAGTCGATCCTCGGTTCTGCGGTCATCAGCCTCCAGGCCGACAACGAATCACCAGTCGGCGAAGATGCCCCCGATGTCGAAGCACCGGCTGTCGACGGAGGAACAATCGCCAGCGCCGCGGGGCCGGATATCATCGTTGGCAATTTGGATATCGTCATGCGTTGGGGAAAGGTAGGCGATGTCACCGGTTATTCCGTGGGGACTATTTCCTGCAACATTGGCACGGCTCGGGCCGATTGGATTATCAATGGCCCCAATGCGGCCAAGCACCCCGTCATTGCCCAGAACATGTACCGTTTGAAAGACGGTCGTTTCGAGCAGGTCGGAATGAGTTGGTTGAAACACGGTTTCTTCGCTGTAAATGGAACCTTGTGTAGTCAACCGGGCGCATGCGCCGGTTCTTTGGACGGAACTTTTCTTGGGGTCGGATGCTCCGATCCCTATGACGCCAACCTTAACGGCCAAATTTCCAACCTCGGTCCCCGTCATCAGGTCAACCCTACAACCGGCGTTTTCCCATATCCGCCGACCAGGCCGAACAATTGCGGAACCAGCCCCATCTGCCGACGCATCCAAGTTCGTGATGCCGACCTCGATCCCGAATCCAACGTCGGCGCGCTCTATTTCATGGAAGCACACTACGTGCACTCCGGTGACGCCGCCGCCGGCAATCAGGACAACAATGCCTCTTATCGCCCCTTTCATGTCAGCGAAGTTGCACCGGGGGTCTACACGGCGGGACTAACGGACACGATCCAGCGTCAGAAACCCGCGATTCAAGCGTGGGCCGACACCGATCCGGCGGCTCGCGTGATCAACGTCGACATTCCTAATGACCGACGAATCCTCCTGGGTTATAAAATCACCGAAATGGAGGACGGTTGGTATCACTACGAATACGCCGTGCAAAACCTAAACTCGCATCGTGCCGCCGGTTCGTTCACCGTACCGATTCCTGCCGGTACCCAGACCCGCGACATCGGTTTTCACGACATCAACACGCACAGCGCCGATAATACGCCCGGATCCTGGTTTGACTCCACGGATTGGACTTCTTCTCTTGAGAGCGAACAACTAACCTGGCGCTGCCCCAGCCATGCGACGAATCCCGATGCCAACGCGCTGCGTTGGGGAAGTCTCTACAACTTTCGGTTCGATGCACGGCGGCCCCCGCACATCGGCAACCTAAACATCGGAATGTTCATACCCGGCACGCCTGAGTCGGTTAACGTCGTGGCTTCCGTCCCCAGCGATTTAATCGAAATCGTCGTCAGTGACCCACCCCATGAAGCCATAGACGCCCGCCAACCGGTCGATCCGGCAAGCGGTCAACCGCAGGGTTGGAATATCGTGGACCTCACCTTCAATGTCGCCACCGGCGAATTCCTCGCCTCTGATTTTACGATTACTCAGGACGGCGGCGGCCCACCGACGCTTGAGATTATTGACGCTCAATCCGTCGCCGAGAAGCTCATGCGCCTGGTGCTTTCCGGTCCGATCGCGCCGGTGGCTCGAACAACCTTTACGCATACCCCAAGCGGCGCGCACGTTCGCTTGAACAACTTGCCCGGCGATGTGAACGGCGATGGCATCACCACGCCGGCTGACGTGGAAGCGCTGATCGAGTTGATCTACACCGGTACGGAAAACCTTCCGCCCTGGTCGACCGATCTCGACCGATCCGGCTCGCTCAACTTGGTTGACATCATTCGTGGCGTGGACATTCTCAACGGCGCAGACGCCCTCGACGCCTACAACGGCGCCGCCCTTCCTCCTCCGTGACTAGGTTCGACGGAGTTTTCGTAAGACTCCGATCACCACACCTTGAATGGCCACGTCGCGAACGTAAATCGGCTGATATTTATCGTTCGCCGGTTGCAGGCGAATGCGGTTTTTCTCTTTGTAAAACCGCTTCAACGTGGCCTCGTCGCGGTTCACCAACGCGATGACCGTGTCGCCGTTTTTGGCATTGGTTCGTTCCTCGTAGACCACGTAATCCCCGTCGCAAATCTGATCGTTGATCATGCTGTCTCCGGTCACGCAAAGGACCCGGACGGGATAGCGACTTTGGAAGATCGCCTCCATGTCGACGGACTCGGAAGACTCCACGGCCTCGATCGGCTTGCCCGCGGCGATTCGCCCGACCAGCGGCAACACCGTCGGTCGCTCATCCGGGAACCGGGCTAAAGAAGTCAGTTCCAAAGAGCGTGCCCTGTACGGACTGCGAATGAGCACGCCTTTGCCGAGTAACGCCTCGACGTGCTCGAACACCGTGATTTTGCTGACGCCCATGGCGTCGCCGAGTTCTTGAAGAGTCGGCGCGTATCCATTCTGCTTCCGATAGTCGCGGATCATGGTCATGATTTCGAGCTGACGCGGAGTCAGAAAATGCGACTCTTCGGTCACAGGCTTGGTTTGTTTGGCCATTTGCTATCTCCTTAAAAGGGCTTAATCCTTCCGGTCCCAATACGACAAGCGGTATCGCCACGGCCTCTGTTTCCGCATACCGCTTAAAGGGCACCATCGTTTCGGATCGTGCGGGAAACCCTCGCCACCAGGCCACAAGCCAGTTCGCGAAACGATCCCAGTCGGAGGGGACTCGCGTTCCCCTCGCGGGCCAATCTTGGAGTCGAGGGAGTGGATCACCGACCCACCCCTTTTCTCGAATGACGTTCCCCTCGCTCTGCCAGGACGTTTGATCTCCGGGTCCGTAACCGAAGACACAAAGGGGCACGCCTGTCCGATATTGGGACATTCCGAGGTTTCCCACTGCGCTCCACAAACTCTTGCTCTCGCACGCCGTCGTATTCATGGCTCTTCTCCTTGAGTTCGACGTCCGTTCGGTGTTGAACAGTAACCTAACTTTCGGATCGAGTCAAGGGAAATCATTAAAAGAAATCAATTTTTTTAACGGCGCATCATTTTCGGGCGCCCCATCAAACATTGGTGCCAAACCCTCATGGATTATCCTGTTTGGACGGTTTATTGGGAGACTCTGAACCTCATGTTTTGAATTTACCCCCTACATGAAAGCAGGGACGATTTCAGGTAGCCCGTGGTGAATAGTTGAACCGTTTGGCTTGAGACAGGAACTTGATTGGGTTGTCGTAAACGACTCGGCGAATGGCGGATTCATCGTGGCCACGGGAGCGTAGGCAGCGGATGAAGTCGGGGACGTTCATGGGATCGCTGTGGCCCCAATCTCCGGCGCTGTTGACGGTGATGCGATCCGGACCATAGCGTTCGACCATATCGACGGCGCGATCGGGCGTGCATTTGGTCACGGGGTACAAGGTCATACCGACCCAGAAGCCGGCAGCGAGCGCCGGCTCGATCGTGTGTTCCTCAACGTGATCGATCAGCACTCGTTCGGGTCGAACGCGCCGGTCGGATTTCAGAAGATCGAGAATCATCCGCGTGCCTTTGTATTTGTCTTGAAGGTGCGGCGTGTGGACGAGAATGAGCTCATCGGTCTTCATGGCCAAGTTGACTTGTTCTTCGAAGATCGTCACTTCATTGCGCGTGTTCTTGTTCAGGCCGATTTCGCCGATACCAAGCACGCCGGGTCGATCGAGGAATTCGGGGATGACGGCGATGACCTCGCGCGAGAGGGCGACGTTTTCAGCCTCTTTGGCATTGATGCACAACCAGCACATGTGGTGAATGCCGTATTGAGCGGCGCGGCGAGTTTCGAATTCGGTGAGGTGACGAAAGTAATCTCGAAAGGCCTCGGCGGACCCGCGATCAAACCCCGCCCAAAACGCCGGTTCGCTGACGGCCACACACCCCGCCCGTGCCATTCGAACGTAATCGTCCGTGGTACGCGAGACCATGTGGATGTGAGGATCGATGTAATTCAATTTCCGCCCTACTCCTTTTCCTTGCTCAACGGAGCCTCGACAGCATGCGAATTGCACGGATTGTAACTCATGACGGCTTGAGGAAAAAGTTGTTAGGAACAGGATTGGTGGAGGGGAGTCCGTGCCCAACCCTCACAGCCTTTTCCCGAATCAAACACGCGGCTAAGATGAGCCCGTGTGATGAATTCGCGGTTCGGGTTTGGAGGTTCGAATGTCCCCAGAGGCGATTGCTGAAACCTTGAAAAATCGGTTCGGACCGGCCATTGCGGATGTTGCAGTCAGCGGGGCACATCCCTTCGTGACCGTTGCCAAAGATTCTTGGCCGGTAGTGGCCGCGTTTCTTCGTGATGAACCCAGTCTTCGACTGAACCTGTTGCGGAGCATTTCGGCAATCGACCTGTTGGCCGAGAACAAGTTGGCGTGTGTCTATGATTTGATGCACGTACCCATGGAGAATCCGACGGGGCTGATCACGACGACATGGGAATTCGCGGTTCGCGTGGTTTGCGACCGGGACAACCCGGAGATTCCATCGGTGGCGCACATTTGGGCCGCCGCCGATTGGCACGAGCGTGAAGCGTACGATCTCATGGGCATTCGGTTTTCGAACCACCCGGATTTGCGACGAATCCTTTGCCCCGACGATTGGGAAGGTTACCCGCTTCGTAAGGATTACGAATTCCCCATGGAATACCACGGTATCCCAGCCACGACGGAGTTCGAATTGCCGAATCCGAGGCATTGAGGAACCTATGCCACGTCCGCTGTCCAAGGAATTTGTGATCTCACGCGATGACCTTATCGCCCTTTCGGAAGCGCGATTGCGCGAAGCGGAAGTGCTTGTTCGGAACGAGGAGTACGCGGGAGCTGTTTATCTGGCTGGATTCGCCGTCGAGTGTTGTTTCAAGGCTGCGGTCTGTACTTCCCTGGATTGGAATGAATTGCGCGGAGGGTTCAAAACGCATGATCTTGAAGGACTTCTTGTTTACAGTGGTTTCGATCGTAGGTTTCGAATGAACAAACATCTGGTGAAAAGCCTTGCTTCCATCATACGAGATTGGAAAAACGGCGATGTCCGATATAATCCTCCGATGAGCTTTGACAGGAAGAGAGCTCATGACTTCCTAGAATGGGTTAACGATCCGGAACTTGGAGTGATTCCGTGGTTTCGCAGCCAAATAGGTTAGAGATTTCCGCAAGAGCGATTGAAGCGGCCCTGAGGGAGCTGGCTAACGGCGATGAAGTGCGCATTCGAATTGATCGCAATGAATGGGGGCACTTGGAAATCCTCGTTGGCAGCAATCGGTTTAAGAATGTACCGGAACACGAACGAGACGAAATCGTCTGGAAATGCCTGCAAAATAAGCTCGCAACGGAAGATTTTGCAAATATATCAGAACTGCTGGTTTTGGACTTGGATCGTTTTATCAACTTGAACAATTTTGATACTTGGGTCAGCGGAGATTCGTCATTGGATCCGGAAATAAAATGGTGGAGCACTGATTAGGAATGAATTCCATCACACAAGATTTCAACAAGGTGGCTACGTCGACTCTAAACCCTCAATCCGACCTTCGCACCGAGGAAATGCTGGTGAACATGGGGCCGCAGCATCCGTCGACGCACGGCGTGCTACGGCTCGTGTTGCGCACCGACGGCGAAATGGTCCTCGAAGCCATCCCCCACATCGGCTACCTCCACCGCTGTGCGGAAAAAATCGGCGAAAACCTCCAACCCTATCAATACATCCCTTACACCGACCGGATGGATTACCTCGCCGGCATGAACAACAACCAAGCCTTCGCCGTCGCCGTCGAAAGACTCTGCGGGATACAGGTTCCGCCTCGCGGCCAAGCCATCCGCGTGATCTTCGCCGAACTCAATCGCATCGCATCCCACCTCGTCTCCCTCGGCACCTACGGCCTCGACATGGGCGCGTTCACCCCGTTTTTATATTGCTTCCGCGAACGGGAAATGATCCTCGACCTATTCGAAGCCGCCTGCGGGGCGCGCCTCACCTACAGCTACCTCACCATCGGCGGAGCACACGACGACTTGCCCGATGGCTGGGTCGAACGCTGCCGCGAATTTCTGGATTATTTCGAACCCAAAATTGACGACTACAACAACCTTCTCAGTTTCAACCACATCTTCCTCAAACGAACGTCCAAAGTCGGCGTCATTTCGATCGCGGACGCAATCAGTTGGGGACTGACCGGCCCCGTACTTCGTGGCAGCGGAATCCGTTGGGATCTCAGAAAAGTTCGCCCGTACGACGGCTACGAAACCTATGAATTCGACGTACCCATCGCTCAATCCGGCGGCTCCAACGGAATTCCTCAGGGCGTCGTCGTCGGAGATTGTTGGAGTCGTTACTTCGTCCGCGTTCTCGAAATGACCCAATCCGTTCGTATCATCCGCCAAGCCTTTGACCGACTCCCTTCCGGCGATTTCCGCGCACCCAAATGCGTGGGAATGAAAATCCCCGCCGGCGAAGTCTACGTTGAAGTCGAAAACCCTCGAGGCCAGCTCGGCTTCTACGTCATGGGCGATGGGTCGGCCATTCCCTCCCGCGTCAAAGCCAGAGGACCAAGTTTTTGCAACCTGTCGATCACCACCCACGTCTGCCGTGATGTCCTCCTTGCCGACGTTCCCGCCATCATCGGCAGCATCGACGTCGTCATGGGCGAAGTCGACCGCTAGGGACTGATCAACTCAACTTTGCACCGAGCCGCGCTCGCTCGTTCATCGGTTAGGGCTACAATGGTCGAATGGCTGGAGAAGTTGGCCCAGTAGGCGGGAATCGTCGTCGAGAGCGCGTGGCCGCGTTGTTTCTGTTGGGCGCGTGTCTGCTGTGGGGGATGGGGTTCAATTGGAACAAGCAGGCCCAGGCACTTCTTGGAGAGCGATTAGCGGCGACGTTTGACGAGCCGTCGCTGGAACAACTTGGACCGGCAGCTTTTCTGGCGATTCGATTCCTGTCGGCAACGCTGTGTTGGGCGTTTCTTTTTCCGGCGTCGTTGGGCGGTTGGTCGTGGACAACCATTCGGGGCGGGGTGTTGACGGGAAGTTGTTTGGGGTTCGGCATCCTCCTTCAACATTACGGGCTGGCACGAACCAGTGAGTCGCTGAGCGCTTTTCTCACCAGCTTGACGGTTTTGTTTACTCCAATGATCGCCGTGGTTCTTCTTCGGCATCGCATCGGCGGATGGATGTGGAGTTCGGTGGCGTGCGCAACGGCGGGTGTCGCACTGATGACACTCTATCGTGAGGAGCGAGGGTTCGACGCGGGAGCGTGGTTGGGATTGGGCTGCGCGGTGGTGTTCAGCGCGCACATGCTGCTGGTTGATTATTTCGGCCACATCGAAGATCGGCGACGGTTTTCGTTGGCCCAGTTTCTGGTCGCCGGACTTATTTTTGCTTCCTACACCGTCTTTGCGTCCGGCGGGCATCGGCTGTTGGATGTTCGCGGCGTGGTGGAAGCGTGCAGCAATCGAGATTTCTTGATCCTCTTGCTGGTCACGACGGTCCCCGGCACGCTGGTTTCGTTTGGACTCATGATACGGTTCCAACCCGATGTGAGTGCCACGCGCGCGGCACTTCTTTATCTTTCCGAACCCCTTTTCGCCACGACCTACGCCTGGCTGGCGGTAGGAACGACGATCACCATCGCGGCAATGACCGGCGCGGGGCTGATTCTTGGTGCAAATTTGTTGGCCGAGCTGACCGCTCGTGCGAAACCGGCTTCCAAGTCGGAAGGACTGGAACCAAGTTCCGCCGACCAAGATGCGCGTTCCAGCCCATTGCACCCAGGGGCCGAGGTACTTCCGGCGGGTTTGGCTGAAAGAGGTCGGTAGGTTTCGCGGTCCGTGAGTGGCAGAGCCGGTTCCGCAGCGGCCACGTCTTTCGTAACGTCGAACCGGTGAGCCGGCCGAACATGTCCGCCTTGAGTACGGATATTCCACCCGATGCGTGCTGATCAGCCGCCGAATCTGTCACGGACTCGGTTCGCAAAACGGCTTTGCGACTGGATTGACAAGGTTGGTTGAGCTGGATAGTCTTGGCGGGCTGATTCAGGGAAGGGTTTCAGGCTGAATCCATGTTTGTTTGGGACGCAAAGGGAATGCGCAGCATGTTTGCACAACGAAAATCGGAATTGGTTGTTTTTTGCCTCGTGGCGGCGGTATTGGTTTCTGGCGCCGTGGGTTTTGCTCAGACGGAGATGGTCGCGAAACCCGAGGTAGGTCTTGGGGAAGTTACGCGAAACGACGTATACGTGCGCAGCGGCGCAAGCCTGAACCACTACCCGGTCTGCAAGCTGCGTGCGGGGGATCGGGTCCGAATTGTCTCGGAACAGGGGGAGTGGTTCGAGATTCTTCCGCCGCCGGGGACGTTCAGCCTGGTCTCCGGTGATTTCGTGGACACCGTGGATGACCAACTTGGCACGGTGAATGGGGACGAAGTGCGTGTTCGGGCTGGTTCCACGTTGAATGACCAGAAATACACGGTGCAAGCGAAGTTGAGCCGGGGCACGCAGGTCAAGATTCTGGGTCGCAACCCGGATGGTTTTGTTCGCATTGAACCGCCGGTGGGGGCAACGGTTTGGATCAACCGTTCGTTTATTGAACGGGTCAGCGAGGCCCAACTCAAACTAGAAGCCCAAGGAATCGAAACTACACCAGGTTCGGCGAACATCGGCGGAGTTCCAAGAGAAGGTCAGGTAGCCGACGGCGCGAAGCCCGTCCCTGACCAAGCCACTATGACGGGTGGGGAAACCGAAAAACCCAAGGCGAATCCGTCGCCCATTACGAAAGTCGATAAACCAGCGGCAGCCCGGGCCAGTTTGGTTCATGAGGGTTCGACGGGCCGACTGGCGACTGTGGGGTCATCACTGGCCTCGCTGCCGGCCACGGATCAGCGAAAAGCGCTGTCGGATTTGGATGCGGCCGTTGAGGCCGAGTCGGCCAAGCCCGCGAGCGAACGCAACCTCGACCCGCTCATCCATCGTTTTCGAGAGATCGCCAATCAGGGTGATGATGATTTTGCTCAAAGGTACGCGAAGGCGCGTATGGACCAGCTTCAGAGCGCCAATGAGGTTATTCTCACGCTGAAAAGCATTCGGGAGTTGAGCGAGTCCACCGAAGGGAAACGGCGGCAGCTGATCGAAGAGCGTGCGAACCAGACCTATAAACCGCTGCCGCCGGTGCTCACGGGGTTTGATGCCCAAGGGGAACTACGGGCCAGCGCCCTCTATCCGCCGGGTTCCAATCCAAGGCGCTACCGGTTGATTGATCCGTCAAACGCCAATGGATTGACCCTTGGATACATCGAGCTTCCCTCGGATTCGCCGTTGGGGGTTGAAGCCTACCTAGGGCAATATGTCGGCATACGGGCATCGGAAAAACGGCTACAGATTGGTGCGGTGGATCCGGTCCCCGTCTATTTGGTTCGGGAAATTGTTCGGCTGGAGCCCACTCCCGGTACCAACACGGGCAGTAGTCAACAATAGGGTTTGATGGCCTTTTGGAGCATGAAATGACCCATCGATCGTGGAAGATATATACCCGTCTCGTTCCCCTGTTTTCAGCCGGAATCCTCCTTCAAATGGGCGGGTGCTCGATTGACATTCCCAGTGTTGCTACGGGTGTGTTTACATCGATCGCTTCTTCGGTGTTGAGCACGTTCGTATTCAGCGCGTTTAACCTTGCGCCCTAAGCAGGGCGTCTTGTCCACCTCCGCGGGCCGGCGGCTGGACAAACCGCAGGCTCAATTCGACCGATAAATCACTCGTACTACGATTTAGGCGTGTGGAAACTACGCGCCGACGGAGACGAAACGAGTGACTCCAGCCCATTCCGCAATCAAGCCGACGCAGTGGATCGCCTTTCGAGAGCTGCTTTGGAACCTGACATGGCGCGACATTCGCGTGCGTTATCGGCAAACGATGCTGGGGATCGCGTGGGCGGTGTTGTCGCCATTGTCGATGATGGTGATCTTCACTTTTGTTTTTGGTGGAACCCAAGTTTCTACGGAGGGTATTCCGTACGCGCTGTATGCCTATTGCGGGTTGGCCCCGTGGGCTTTTTTTGCCAATAGTCTCAACGGCGCCGCGAATTCGATTGTCGCCCACCGGAGTCTGGTAACTAAGGTCTATTTTCCGCGCGAAGTTTTCCCCCTTTCCTGCGTGGCTGGCGCCTTGGTGGATTTCTGCATTTCGCTGATGCTGCTGTTTGGATTGATGGCTTATTTCGCGCGGTTCGGGGGTCATGCGCCAAGGATCGGCAGCGCCCTTCTGATGCTGCCGGTGGTGATCGTCGTGCAAATCCTGTTGACGGTCGGGCTGGGATTATTGGTGTCAATGGCGAATTTGTTTTACCGAGACGTTCGATCGATTCTTGCGTTGGCGTTGCAGCTTGGTCTGTTCGTGTCGGCCGTTGTGGTGCCTTTACCGTCGCGGGGTTCAACAGCGTACGCCTTACTTTCGTGGAATCCCATGGTGTCGCTTATGCAATCGTATCGCGACTGCCTTCTGCACGGACGTTGGCCGGAGTTCGGCGGGCTGACCTACGCCGCGGCGGTGGGCGTCGTGGTCGTCGGGGTCAGCGCTTGGCTCTTTCGGCGGGCATCGCCGCGGTTCGCGGAGTGCGTATGATGAGCGAACCCGCAATTCTTTGCCGCAGAATTTCCAAGCGTTTTCGACTCGGGCGAAACTCGTGGGCCATTCGCGGGTTGATGAAGCGACTGGGCTTCCATCGGCACGATCCGGGCCCCGCGACCCACGATTCCGCCAAGATTTGGGCATTGCGAAACGTGTGCCTTAAGGTGTCACCCGGAGAATCGGTCGGCGTTATCGGCCCCAATGGCGCGGGCAAGAGCACGCTGTTGAGGCTTTTCGCCCGAGTGTTGAAGCCGGACGCGGGCGAGTTGCGGGTGCGCGGCCGGGTGACGGCGCTGATCGAAGTCGGGGCGGGATTTCACCCGGAACTCACCGGACGAGAAAATGTTTTTCTTTCCGGTTCGATTTTGGGAATGCGCCGCGCGGAGATTCGAAGCAAACTTGACGCCATCGTGGATTTCGCGGGAATCGGACGATTCCTGGATGTTCCCGTCAAGCGGTACAGCTCGGGAATGCATGCCCGGTTGGGCTTTAGCATCGCCGCACACGTCGACCCGGAGATTCTCTTGGTGGATGAGGTTCTTTCCGTGGGCGATGCCGCGTTTCGGCTCCGGTGCATGGAACGCATGCGAGAGCTTCTGTCCGGTGGAACAACGTTGGTGCTGGTCACCCACCATTTGGATCAAATGACCGGCGTGTGCAAAAGAGCCATCGTCCTCGATGGAGGCCGCGTCGCGTTCGACGGCGCTGCGAATGAAGCGGCCGGACATTATATGCGGGCGGTATCGCAGGCCCATGCGATTCGAGCGACGGACGTGGTCGAAGGCGAGGATCAACGTGCGATCGTCGGCGACGTTCAATTGCGGTTGCAAAACGACCGGCGAGACGAGGCACCGTGGTTTCGGGCCGGGGAGGCGATCCGTGCCGAGGTTTCGTTTTGCCTTCGAGAGCGCGTCGATTCCCTTTTGATTGAATTGAATGTGCGCGCCGCTTCCCAAGAGCTCGTGCTCAGTTTCAACACAGGGAGAGCCAACAGGTCGCTGGCCTTGGAATCCGGGAGGCACCAAGTCCTTCTTACGATACCAGAGGTGCCACTTTGTTCCGGTCAGTATTTTTGGAACGTACGGATGTGGGATGGCGATCGTGGAGCGACACTGGTTGACACTCCGATGTGTTTTCCGATGGTGATGGATGACGAAGGCAAGGGCACGGGACGGCTGGCCCTGCGGCACGAATGGGCGCGAATCACCGGGGAATCCGGCGAAAAACAAAAGTCCGCGCCCATCGAGACGACCCTTGCGCCGGTCACCCTTCCGCGCGAGAAAGAGTTGGTCGGTTAGCATTTTCGCCGCATACGCGACGAACTCTTTCGCTTCATGGGAGATTCAACGCCGTGCGGATTTGTTTTTTTGCCGATGCCCGCAACCGACACGTGCGGCGTCTTGCCCCGGGTTTGGCGAATCGCGGACACCAGGTCCATTGCGTTGGCCACAAACCGCTCGACCTTCCGGGGGTCACGTCTGAGGTTTACCGCGTTCCACCACCGGGGCTATCCATGCCCTATCGATGGCTCGGTCGCCGCGAAGCCTATTTGCGGACGTTTCTGTGTCGGTTCGATGTCGTGGTCGTGTATTTCCTTCATGATTGGGGATTCAGACCAGAGTGGATCGGCGAAGGCTGCTTTGTGGCATCGCCGCGCGGATCGGACATCGTTCCACCGCCCGGCGAGTCGCCTCCGACCGCCGACTTGGTGGCCGAACGAATCGCGATCTTGCGAAATGCGGCCTTGGTCGGCGTAGCCGGACCGTCGTTTGCACAAATCGTGGCCAAACATGCGGGACTTTCGCCGGAACAGATCGGTCTGTTGCCCTTAGGGGTGGACCTTCAACAATTCAACCCGTTGGCGGAGTCGGATCGCCCAAGGGATTCCTTACGCCGCGTTGGGTTTTTCAAGGGATTTCGTGAAGTCTATGGCGCGGTCGATCTGGTTCGAGCGATTCCGATTGTGGCGAAAAGGCTGCCGGATGTCCGATTCGATTTTGTGGGAGAAGGTCCCACCTTGCCGAATTGTCGGCGTTTGGCCGAGAAGCTCGGAGTCTCCGAGAAATGCCAATGGTTGGCACCCGTGATGCACGAAAAGATTCCCGAATTGTTGCGGGGTTGGATGGTGACGGCCATGCCGTCTCGGTGCGAAAGCTTCGGACTTGCGGCTTTGGAATCGGCGGCGATGACCGTACCCGTCGTGGCGTACGATGTCGGAGGAATTCGGGACACGGTCCAGGATGGAAAATCCGGTTTGTTGGCACCACCGGGGGATGTGGAAGCGCTGGCTCAAGGTTTGCTCCGTTTGCTTTCCGATGAGGAACTCCGCCAACGATTGGGAAATTGGGGTCGTGAATGGGTCCGGGATCAATTTGAATGGGGCGCGGTCCTTCGACAGTGGGAGGAGAGCCTACTCCAGGCCAGAGAAAGAGTCTCCATCGCGGTTTGAAACGCTCTTCGACCAAGTGAACGCCGCGAATTGCCGATCAATCTCAAAGGGGTTACGAGACGTTGACGGCAAAACAGGCCATCCAGAGGAAAAAGGTGAAACCCAACCGAAGAGTCCTGATGATCTCAGCCGCGTTTCCTCCCACGGGAGGACCAGGCGTCCAGCGAACGCTGAAGTTCGCAAAATATCTCCCGCAATTCTGCTGGAACCCGATCGTGTGGACGGTCGAACGAATGGACGGATTGCCCCAGGACGCGACGTTGCTTGACGAGCTTCCGCCGGAAGTCGAGCGGTTATCACCGAAGATTCGTCCGTCGCCGACCCAAGCGGTGCGGTGGATTTTGGGCGAAGGTCTGGGCGGACCCAAAAGCGCCGGTCGATATTCTGGGCTTTGGTCGCGGGCGACTTCGCCGTGGTTAGGACGCGGCGGTTTCCCGGATGATTACGGCTGGTGGGCGTTAGGAAGTCTGTCGCACCTTCGAGAATATCTTCAAAAAAATCCGGTGGATGCAATTTACTCCACGTTCAGTCCGGCCTCGAATCATTGGCTGGCAATGTTGGTGAAGGAAAGCACGGGCTTGCCGTGGATCGCGGACTTTCGAGATTTATGGGTCGACGACTGTCGTTACAAGACCCGGTCACGCGAGCAACGTCGTGAACATGAACAGCTCCAATGTCGAATCCTAACCAGCGCGGACGTCGTCGTCGGCGTGAGCGAACAACAAACCGAAATTCTCTCGCGAAGTGTTCCCCAGGAAGTTCATAAGTTCCTCACCGTGACCAACGGATACGATCCCGAAGATTTTGAAGCGGTCAAGGCGATTCGTCGCGCACCGGACGAGCGATTCGTCCTCGCTCATGTCGGTCGATTCGACAAGGCTCGCACTCCAGCGGGGTTGTTCCAAGGTCTCCGCGAGTTTGCGGATCGTATTGGTGCGGCGAAAGATAAGGTTGAGTTGCGGATCATTGGCCACGCCTCGGCAGATACGTTGGAACGCCTAAAAACAACGGAATGGCCATTCCAGTTTCGCCCGTATGTATCCCACCGAGAGGCGATCGAGGAAATGGTCGCGGCCGATGCCCTGCTCTTGCCGCTTCCGATGGGTCGAAACGCGGAAACGGTCATTGCGGCCAAGCTGTTCGAATATCTGGCGGCCAAGCGACCCATTCTCGTGGTCGGACCTCCCGACGGGGCCTGCGAACGCATTGTTCGTGATTCCCATGCGGGGATCGGCGTGCAGCCGGATGCCACCGCGATCGCGGATGCCCTGTGGAAAATCGTAGATGACTGGCTGGTCGAGCGACCCTTCAGAGGTTGCAGTGAGCGCCAACTCATTCCCTTCCAACGCACGACGTTGGCGGGTGAATTGGCCGATCAATTGGATCAGCTTGTTCGTCGCGATCCGAGTGAACTTCGAAATAAGAACTCCGGCGGTGTCGCGGCCATCCGTTCTCCATTCCGAGCGACATCGCCAACTCTCGGAGCGGCTCGGGTGACGCTTCCTTGGGCGATGATGCGTTCGGCTTCTCCGTTGAACAAACCGGAAAGAGCGTGACACGCCATGCCACCGCCGATCATCTCGGTGATCGTTCCCACGTTTAACCGCGAGCAACTCCTTCCTCGTGCGTTGGACTCCATTCTTCATCAAACTTGCACGAACTGGGAAATCGTTCTCGTGGACGACGGCTCCACCGATCGAACATCGGAAATCATCCGCGCGTATCAGGAAAAACTCGGTGACCGGTTGATCGCCATTCGGCAAATCAATCAAGGTTGTAGCGCGGCCCGAAACCGAGGAATCGAAGCCGCCCGGGGACACTTTGTGGCATTTTTGGATTCGGATGATGAATTCATGCCGGAAAAACTGGAGCGACAACTGGCGTTGTTCGATCGGTGCCCCAAGCTTGGACTGGTGTATAGCGACTATGTATTCATTGATTTGGACGGCACGAAATATGACCGGGCGATCGCGGCGAAAATGCCCATCGGGCTCACGGTGGAGAAGGAGGAAATCGAACCGGGCTTGTTTGTGTGCAAGGGATCGATCTTCGATACCCTGATTCGCGGATATTTTATCGCCACCATCGTAGGGATGGTGCGGCGTGAGGTTCTGGGAAAGTCGATACGCTTCTCTCCGAAATTGTCCTACGCCGAGGAATGGCTGTTTTTCTTGGAGGTCGCCCGGACGTGTCGCACGGGTTATGTCGACGAAGCTTTGTGCGTCCACCATGCCACGCGCGGAAGTTTGGCACGGACCGACACCGTCAGCAATTTCGTGCGGCAGCGCGAGGTTTTGCAGGCCGTTCTTCGAACGTTTTCGGACCTCCCATCTCAAGATCGTCGAAGTCTGCGGCTTCGATGCGCGGCGACGTGTCGGCAACTCGGTGTTGAAGCACTTCGGCGAAACGATCGGCGGGCGGCCATGCGAGAATTTCTTACGGGGTTGCGGTTCGGCGACGCCCGTCAGGCCTGGGATTGGCTGACGTGCATAATGGGAATCGCCACCACCCCGACGAACAACCACAATGAGCGAATCGCAACTCAAAACACCCCATGATCCGTCCGATAAACCCAAATAGAGCGTAGGGCAGGTCATCGACCTGCCATCATTGGTTGCCGCCGTGTGTCACTGCTCTTGAGCAGTGCTTTTCGAGCCACACCGTTCACGGTGTGGAGTGGTTTCAAAGCCGCGATCGTAAGGGAGCGGTTTTTTCTGACGAAAACGGGGACCGCTTCGCGGACCATGGCCTCGGGAGATTCTCTTGTCGACGACCGTATCTTCTCCTCTTGATCCGAACGCAACTGGGGCCGTGGTTTGGGACAGACTGTGGCAGTCGGAACCCACCATCGCGAAGGATGATGCCCTTCTGGAAAGAGAAGAGAATCATCCTCGGTGGCTGTGGATTCACCATCGTCTCATGCAAACCTTCGGATCGTTGGAAGGACTTCGAACGGTTGAGTTAGGCAGCGGGCGCGGTGATTTTTCAGTTCTACTGGCGCGCCAAGGTGCCAAGGTCACCTTGCTCGACGCCTCCGAGCATGCGTTGCGGCAAGCGCAACATCGATTCGAAAGACTGGGGCTTTCGGCCTCATTTGAACAAGGAAATCTTTTTGATCAACCGACTACGGAACGCGGCGCTTTCGACGTGGCACTGTCATCCGGTGTCATTGAGCACTTTGTGGAAGATCAACGAACTTGGGCCATCCGAGCCCATGTCGACGCCGTTCGAATAGGCGGCGTTGTGATTCTCAGCGTACCGCACGCACATGGCCTGCCCTATCGACTTTGGAAGTTCTATCTGGAACGACGACGGTGGTGGCCTTATGGGTTGGAAGTTCCGTATTCACGGCGAGAGCTGATCCAGCGTGCGATCGAAGCCGGGTTGGATGAACTGGAAACCGTGGTCGTCGGTTTTTGGCAATCGGTCGGAGATCATGGGCTAAGAACGATGTTCGGTCGAGCGCCGGATTGGTCGACGCACAAATCCTGGTTGGATCGTTGGATGGGCTCCACGGTGGTTCTCATGGGGCGGAGAAATCGATGAACGCAACGGCAGTTGGAACCATTCCCTTGCCTTCGGGTTCGGAAGACTCGGTCGACAAAGATGCGCCGCCGGTCCTCGACCGAAGTGAGCGGCACTTTCTCCATCGTGGCGTCGGACCGGAGTTTGCCATGGAAGTGCGATGGATCATGCGGCAACTCCGGCAATCGGCGGGCATCGTCGCCGACATCGGATGTGGTAACGGGGTCTTGATTTCCACGAACTTACAACGGCGAATGATTGGAGTCGAGTCCAACACCGCGTGGATCCAAAACCCCAATCACGCAAGTTCGCCGATTCTCGGTGCCAAGGCCGAGCACTTACCATTTGCCGATAATGCACTCGGCGCTGCGGTCATGCAGCACGTCATTGAACACTTCGCCGATCCGATCAGAGTCCTTCGGGAATGTCGACGCGTTCTCAAGCCGGATGGGTATCTTCTGATCGTTACCCCCAACGCCATGTTCCCCGACGAACGCGTCTTCGAAGATGAAACCCATCGCCATATCTTTCGACACGATGAATTAGGGACTGTGTTGAAGGTGGCCGGGTTTGAAGTCAAAGAGATGCGCACCCTCGGATTGAACTGGTTCACTGACCGGCGAAAGTTTCCGGCTGGGTGGCGATTCAGACGGATCATCACCGACCGGGCCGAGGTCTTCTCGCGGATTCCACTGTTGCGATGGCGAGGGCAGGCCCTTTGCGCCTTGGCCCACAAGCCCGTAAGACCAGCATGAGCCGACTTCGCGTTTTGATCGACGGCCGAGCGTTGATTGGCCGGTTCTCCGGCGTCGCCCGATTCATCACCGAACTCACCCGCGAATTGTCGAACCGCGATGACGTTCAGCCGATTCTGCTTTGTGGTCGGCAGGTTCAAGACGAACCAGCCCTGCCTGAGGACCTCGAACGAGTTTGGACTTCCTTTGATCGATCCGATCGAAGACCTTCGCAACGGTGCCATTGGGAACAAGTTCACCTAGCGAACATCGTCAAGGAATCGCGGGCGGATGTGTTCCATGCCACGTGGAACAGCGGCATCCCTCGTGCGTGCCCGGTGCCCTCGGTTCTGACGATCCACGATCTCATTGCGTGGCATGAACACGGAGAGAGCATCGCGGGACGGTTGCGACTCGCCTCGCATCGTGCGGCCATTCGATCATCGACCCAACGCGCCACGGCGATCGCCACGGTAAGCGAATTCGTACGGCAAGACGTTCTTCGAATCATGAAAGCCGCTCCTGGTCGGGTGATCACGATTCCCAATGGCGTGCGCATACCCAACGAGCTGCCAGCAGTGCCGTCGAATGGCACTCCATACATCCTTTACGTCGGAGGACACGAACCTCGCAAAAACGTCGCTTCGTTATTCCGGGTCATGAAACTTTATTGGATGCAATTCGGTTCTGATCTTACCCTTCATCTTTCCGGATCGCCCGATCTCTTGTGTCCGCCGGCGAGAAAGGCCTATGATGAATTGGCGGACCGATCTCCGATCGTTTGGTTGGGCCAAATCTCCGAACAAAAACTCCGGGAAGAATACGCAGGCGCAGCGGCGCTCCTCATGCTGTCGTTGCACGAGGGATTTGGACTTCCCGTTCTGGAAGCCATGGCCTGCGGCTGCCCGGTGATTGCGGCGAATCGGTCGTGCCTTCCGGAAGTGGTCGCGGATGGTGGAATTCTAGTGGATCCTGACGATTTCAGCACCGTGGCCACAACCATCCGAACCCTTATCAAGAACGAAGCCCAACGCGAACGCCTGATTCGGTTGGGCCAGCAACGCGCCGCGAATTTTGGTTGGGAAGAAGTCGCAATCCGATACATTAATACCTATCAACAAGTCACTTCTCCCGAATTCGGAATCGCGAATGCCCGGCAGGCCGGGTTTCGTTTCGTTGGGTCGATGGCCAGCGCCGCCCGAAGTCGCGAGAATCCTTGTTAGATTGGGAAAACTGGGCCGGACGGGCTGTTTACATTGACACTGAAAAATTGCTTCGTTGGATTGTTTTTTGTTTTGGAAGTGTCATGGCTATGAAATAAAATGGCTTTCCGTCAAAGCTTCTTTTGCGTGTAAAGTATTGTGGATTAATGAGTTACGTGCGTTTTGATGGGGAAGGGCATTCTGCAAATTGCAGAAGCGTCGATGGCGTTCTTGGGGTAGAAAACGCGGAAAGCAAAAGAAGTCGGAAGTACCAACGGAAGTGTGCAATCGCACAGCGCTTTTAATTATTGAAGCGGTGGTGTAGCTGGTGAATGGCGCGGAAGGTTGTGAGTTGTTGGGTTGCGGGTAGAAGGAATCGTCAGGTTGGAGGTTCAATGGAAATGTGATTTTGCAAAATGAGTGATCTTATCGGACATATCGCTCGTCCGATAATTCATGAAA
>JBBTCX010000194.1:0-2458 GCA_038043045.1 Planctomycetota bacterium
GTCCTCGACCGGTCCAATCGCCCGTTGAATGCCTTGGTCTTGCATCCCGGCGCCCAAGCTCGCCAATTGACTTAACTCGTCGGAAACCAGCTTGCTCATGCGATCGTTCAATTCGGATTGGTATCGGTCGAGTCGGGCGCGATGCGCCGAAAGTTCCTCCTTGAACGTCGGCTTGTCTCGCAGTTCAGCCACGAGTTTTTTCACTTTATCATGGTCGCTGAGCGGATTGACCCATTCGGTGGTGATCTTGCCGCGGTTGGTGGAAGAATACAGACCCAACAAGTCTTCCACGGTGCGACGATAACGCGGTTGGTCTTCGTCTTCGAGATCGGTTTCGAAATAGAACGACGTCAATTTTACCGGAGTCTCTAATCCGCGCAGAAGGTTCATCGTTCCGTCGCTGAGACTGTTGACACCGGTCGAGGTCATGTCGGCCTTGGCCGGGTAGCGATACGCGAAGTATTGAAGAACGCCGGCGATGGCGATTACCAATGCGATCGTCATCGCGACATTGGAACCGACGAGAAATCGTCGACCTCCGCCCGCACTGGAGCCTTTTGCGGGTTGATTTCTTTCTACTGCCATCGGCGCATCTCCAATTTCTTGACGGCCAAGAATAGAAAAACGACCGCCGTGGTCACAAAAAAGACCACGTGGTTGAGATCCACAAGCCCGCGAACGAAATCATGAAAGTGGCTTTGGATCGATAGATGTTGCAAGAGGATTCGAACCCACGCGATCTCTACCTTGGTGGCCAGGTAATGGGATGCAAAGGAAAAAATCGCCAAGACCACGACACTGCAAAGAATGGCCACAATTTGGTGCTTCGTGCAGGCACTAAAGAACAACCCGACGGCGATGTAAAGTGCGCCCATCAAGAACAGACCGAAGAGATTGCAGAGCAACAGCTTGAAGTCCACCGGGCCGAAACAAGCGAGGAGGATTGGATAAAGCAGAATCGTCGCCAGAAGCACAACGTAAAAAACGAGTGCCCCGAGGAATTTACCCAGGACGACTTGGCTTTCCGAAATCGGACTGGTCAGAAGTGTTTCGATCGTACCGCTGCGCAATTCCTCGCTGATCAAACGCATGGTAAGAATGGGCAGGACGATCGCCAGAATCAGAACCATCCAGGACTGGCACAAGGACCGGAGCGAAGCTTCTTCGCCGGGTTGAAACGTTCCCAGGCCAAACGCCAAGCCGGTGGTGAATAAAAAGATCGCCAAGACCACATACGCAATCGGCGACAGGAAGTACGCCCCGAGCTCCCGCCGCGCCATTACCAAGATGTTCCCCATATTCAACAAACTCCGACAGTCAGTGGTTTTAGTCCCGTGATCGTTTGATCGATTGCTGGGCGACGACCTGGACGAAGAAGTCTTCCAACGTCGCGCCTTCACGGCGGATTTCTCGCAAAGACCAACCGTTTGAACTGGTCAACTTGAAAAGGTCTTCTCGGATATCACGCCCCGGCGCCGCCTCGACGGTCAATTTCACCCAACCATTGTCGGCGCTGATGTCCACCTTTTGCACGCCGGCAATCGAACGAACCCCTTTTTCAACCTCCACCTGTGGACCGCGCATTTCGGCGATCACCCGTCCCTTGGACAAGAACTGATCCCGCAATTCCTGCGGTGAGCCGCTGGCCACGATTCGACCGGCGGCGATGATGATCGCCTTCGAACAAATCTGTTCCACTTCCGAAAGAATATGGGAACTCAGCAGCACGGTGTGGCGTTGACCGAGTTCCTTGATCAAACTTCGAGTCTCTCGAATCTGCGTCGGGTCCAAGCCAATCGTCGGCTCATCGAGAATTAAGACATCGGGTTCATGCAACATCGCGTCGGCCAGACCCACGCGCTGCCGCATTCCCTTCGACAATTGACCAATAGGCCGGTCGATGAATTCTCCAAGCCAACATCGATCGGTCACGCGCCCAATCGCTTTTTCCAAATCTGATGCCGACAACCCCCGAAGTTTTCCGCGAAATTTCAAGTATTCTCTCGATCGCATCTCCGGATACAACGGCGCGGATTCCGGCAAATAACCGATCCGCCTGCGAACTTCCATCGATTGATTGAAAACGTCGAAGCCGCCTATCGATGCTGTTCCTTGAGTGGCCGGATGGTAGCAAGTGAGAATTCGGATCGTGGTGGTTTTCCCCGCCCCGTTTGGCCCTAGGAAGCCGACCACGCCGCCTCGCTCCACGTGGAACGAGATGTTGTCGACTGCGAGGAAAGAACCGTATCGTTTGCTCAGGTTTTGTACGCGGATCATTGTGTTTAGTTCCTACACCTCAACTCGAGGCGGTGCTCCCTACGGTTACTCTGCTCATGTTCGTCCGCCCGTGTAATCCAACCCACAGAAACCTTTTTGTTCGTCGCGGCGGTCCCACGCACGACGCGCAAGCAAAGTCCTTGATGCATGAAGGCGGTAAAACTATCCATCGTCCTCTGAC
>JBBTCX010000194.1:2468-19760 GCA_038043045.1 Planctomycetota bacterium
TTTCCGACTCTTTGCGTCCCCCTTCGACCCTTCGCAGTCATACCCTCAAAGGCGCTTTCGCAATAGACGTGGATTCGTAAAACATTCGGTCAAACCCCACCCAACTGTAACGCGAGCGCAACGTCTTCATTGACTGGTCATCATTTGGCACAAATAAGGGATCGGCAGACCGTGAGTTCCACAGGCCGGTGAGCGCGCGGTTGTGGAAGGGGTCAGACTTCCACTTGTTCGAAGCGAATGGACCCTGTGGCTTGATGGGCGAAGTAGGCGGCGACGTCTTCAATTCCGGCGACTCGGCGCACGAACGCGGCGGCGCGGACCAGGTCGGCTCGTTGAACCAGCTCCATGCGGCGGTTTTTCAATTCAAGGCGAGTGGTGTAGAACGCACAGCCTTCGTGAGCGATGAGGACTACGCGCTTCAGAGCGTGAACTTCGATGAGGAATTTCATTTCATCCACGACCCCTTGGGCCTGTAGATGAGCTTGCGGATGATCGGCGAGACAGGCAGGACCTCCGGGAAGGGCCACGCGATCATACCGAGGAAGCGACAGCCCGGTTTGAAGGAAGTCGTCGAAATGTTCGCCGACGCGGCCATCGGAGCAATAGATCGCTGCCGCATGAATTCTGGCGCGTTCATAAGGAACTCGGCTCTCGTAGGCGACGATGGGGGGTCGTTTGTCCATGCCTGATCCTAACACGGATGCCGGGTGAGAAAAACACGCGATCGAATATCGCGTTTGTAGAGGGTATGGCGCTGGTCAAAGCGAAAGATCGTCACTCGACTTTCGCGAGAAGCATCGTCTGATCATCGATTTGGCGACCGAACGCGCGCACCGAAGTTAGAATCTCCTCATGGGTGGTTGCCAACTGCGATGAGGCATGGTTTCGGAAGATTCGCTCGATGGGCCGCTGGCCCAGGGGTCGCCCCTTGGCATCGAAGACTTCGGTGAGGCCGTCGGTCATGAAGAGTAGGGCGTCGTCGCGGGACAAGGAAACCGATTCGGCACGGAAGGATTCGACGGGTGACACGCCGAGCGGAAGGTGTTGACTTTCAAGGAATGCCAGGGATGCGTCGGCGGCGCGATAGTGAATAACCGGGCCGTGACCGGCACCGACGAAAAGGGCGGTTCCATCATGATTCACGCGTAAACACGCAAAGGTGACGAACATGCCGGAATGAAGGAGTTCGCAGAGCACGGCGTTGAGATCACGAAGCAATTCATCCAGGTTGTCACCGTGGCGAAGTTTCATGCGAATAGTACTCTTCACCATGGCCATCACCACTCCGGCGCGAACGCCATGACCTGACACATCCGCAATGTAGACAATGACGCCGGAGGGAGTTTCGATCACGTCAATGAGGTCGCCGCCCATTTCCTGACCTGCGAAAGAGCGTCCATAAAGTTCGAGGCGACCGGCACGCCGGACGATGGCCGGAACTAGCGTGGCGTGGATATCTTGGGCGAGTGTCATTTCGGTCATGAGGCGAAGGGTGCGAGTGCCCTCGCCGGAAATGAACATGACAAAGAAGACGTATCCCAAGACGACGAGGACGACCGAGGCGATTCCGTCAAAACTAATAACCGGCCTGCCTACTTCCATAACGCCGGGGAGGATTATCCAAAGGAACTGCAACGGGATTGCGAACCACAAGAGCTTTCTTGAAATCAAATAGGTACCGGCAAACAAAATGGCCGTAGTTCCTGAGAGAAGCCAATAAATCGCGGTAATCCACCATTCGCGGTAGGGGGTGAGGCCGGAGATGATCATTAGACTCAAAGGGGCAAAAGTAAGAAACACGGCCGCGAAAAAGATGGCACGAGATTGCAGGCTTAGTAAACCGAAAAATGGGGTCCGCGCGGACTTTGCAAATGTTGTGGTCATCCAAGCTCTCCAAAACAATGGCCGGTGTTTCAGTTTGAATTGCGCCGGAGCATCACCCCGCCGCGCCTTTTTGCCAACTCCTTGCCGGATTACTATCCTCTTTGGTTCAGGGCCACCAGGAATGGGGCCGGAAGTTAACCGGAGGAACTTAACGAAATGCGAACCGCACTTGTGGCTGGGAATTGGAAAATGCACAAAACGCTCCCGGAGGCACGGGAGCTGGTCAGCGCGTTGCGCGAGGGTTTGGAAAAGCTGCGTCCGGGTTCGAGTGAAATAGAAGTTCTAATTTGTCCACCGGTTCACATGCTGTTTCCAATGGCCAAGGCCGTGGCGGGGTCACGTGTTCTCCTGGGAGCGCAGAATGCGCACGAAGCGTCTTTCGGAGCGTTCACGGGCGAAGTCTCAGTTCAGATGGTGGCGGAAACCGGCTGTACGCATGTTATTATTGGACATAGCGAGCGAAGGCATATTTTTGGCGAGTTGAATCCGGTTCTTAACAAGAAAGTGCGCGCGGTAACGGGTGCTGGGCTCATTGTCATCTATTGCGTGGGGGAGACCCTGGCCGACCGCGAGGCGAATCGCACGCAAAGCGTTATCGAAAAACAACTTAGCGAAGTCTTGAGCGCGGACGTATCGCCAGCGAAACTGGTTTTGGCATACGAGCCTGTTTGGGCGATTGGAACTGGTAAAACAGCCAGCCCGGAACAGGCGCAAGAAGTACACTCGTTCATCCGAGGGAAACTTATCGGACTTTATGGGAAGCCGGGGGGGGATGGAGTGCGAATTCTGTATGGAGGGAGTGTAAAACCGGACAACGCGGATAGTCTGGCGCGGCAACCGGACATTGACGGCATGTTAGTTGGTGGGGCGAGTTTGGTGGCGGATCAATTCCTCGCTATCATAGGCGCGACCTTGGCCGAAAAACGGAACAAGAGCCCTGCTGGGTCGTAGTTGTTATGTACAAGGTGACACCCGAGCGGCGGGTGCAAGAAATTAACCGAGTCGAGGAACTCATACAATGAGCTTTTGGCAGTCGCTTCTGGCGTTACTTATTGTTTTCATTTGTCTTCTGTTGATCGGGGTTATCCTGTTGCAGAGAGGTCGAGGGGGCGGTTTGGCGGGCGCGTTTGGAGGTGCCGGTGGGAGCAGCGCCTTCGGGGCAAAGACGGGCGATGTTTTTACGTGGATCACGGTTGTGGTGGCGGGGATTTGGGTTCTGCTGTCGGTGTTTGCCGGGTTTGCGTTGGATCAATCCGCCCTTCGAACGGTCTCGGTTGTGAATGCGGAGTCCGGCTCGCCTCCGGCAGACGGTACCGGTGTTCCTTTGCCGATTACGACGGTCCCCGTGCAAGTGAATCCAGTGACAGCACCTGGCACTCCTACCGATCAACCTGCCACGCAGGGTCAAGGCGGTGGCGCGGTCCCCGCGCAGCCGACATCCGCTGACGGGGCGAAGCCGGCTGACAGTGGCGCGACACCCGCCACGCCACCCGGCGGCCAACCGGCGGGATCGGCTCCGTCGGGCGCAGGGTCCACGGGTGCAACGCCGCCTGCGGGTGGGACCGCGGAACCGAAAAAGGCTGATGAGAGCAAGCCGTCTCCATGATTTATTCGATGACGGGCTACGGGGCCGCTCAGTGTGTTGAGCAGGGTAGGAGCTATTCCCTTGAAATCCGTAGCGTGAACCATCGATACCTGAAGCATTCCATCAAAGTCCCTGAATTTCTGGCGTTTGCCGAAGGTCAGATCGAGAAGATGTTGCGGTCCAAGGTGGCTCGCGGATCCATCGATTACACGATTCGCGTTCGCGGGGATCAGGATTCGGATTTGTGCGAAATCAATGTGCAGACCCTTCAAAAATATGTGGAGCGAATCGCGCAGGTGAAGGTCCCGCCCCATCTTCAGGGGACGATTGAATTGGCGTCTTTGGCTTCCCTTCCGGGAGTGTGCGTTTCGCATGAGGTTGACGAGAGCGCCAAGGAGCACGAACAGATCGTGATTGGCAAGCTGACGGACCAAGCGCTGGAATCACTCAACCAGATGCGCCGCCGAGAAGGAGAGACGTTAAGTGGCGAGCTCATCCACTTATGCGAAGAAATCCGGCGAAGAATGGGAATCGTCGGGGAACGGGCGCCTTTCGTGGTCGACGAATACCATGAACGACTCAAAATGCGCGTGGCGACGTTGATGAAGACCAGCGGCGTGGATTTGGAAGCCGACGGGTTGATGCGCGAAGTGGCGGTGTATGCCGAGCGTTGCGACATCAGCGAAGAGCTTTCTCGACTTTCGTCGCACTTGGATCAGTTTGCAAACTTGTGCGGCCGGGGCGAGCAAGTCGGGCGGACGCTTGATTTTCTCACCCAGGAGTTGTTGCGCGAGGCCAACACGGTGGCTTCGAAGAGCAACGACGTGATCATTGCGCGGGCGATCGTGGAGGTAAAGGGACTCATCGATCGACTTCGGGAACAGGTGCAGAATGTCGAGTGAGCGACGTTTGGAGCCTGGCTCCAAACCGGGAAAATTGATTGTGATCAGCGGACCCTCCGGCGCTGGAAAAACATCAATTTGCAATGCGCTATTGGAGCAAATTCCCGATACGGTGTGGAGTGTTTCGGCTACGACGAGACCGATCCGTGGAGCGGAGGTTAGTGGTCGCAGTTATGAGTTCATCGCGTCGCGGGAGTTTGAAAGGCGGCTGGATGCCGGTGATTTTTTGGAGACGGCCGAGTATGTGGGACATTGGTATGGGACTCCGCGCCGTCCGGTCGAAGAGGCTCTGGAGCAGGGAAAGAACGTGGTGTTGGAGATTGAAGTTCAGGGGGGAATTCAGGTGGCTGCGAAAATCCCAGCGGCCATTTTGATCTTCGTTCTTCCGCCGAATATGGAGTCGCTGCGGGCTCGGTTGGAGGGTCGCAAAACTGAGGCCAAGGAACAGCTTGTGAAGCGATTGGCGGAGGCGGACGGTGAAATCGCCACCGCGCGAGATAGTGGTTGTTACAACCACTTTGTAGTGAATGACATTCTGGAAGGTACGATAGAGCAGGTGAAACGAATCATCACTGGGGAGAATGAACACGCATGATCGAAGCATTGAGAAACGACGACATCATTGAGAGGGCGGGCGGTCGGTTTAAACTGGCCGCTTTGATTCAAAGACGGTGGGTTCAATTGATGCAGGGCGCCAGACCGATGGTGCAGACCAAGGGTCTCACTGAAATGGAAGTCGTCGTACGAGAAATCGTCGAAGGCAAGATCGCCTTGGAATTCGCCGAGGAGGAAGAACCGGAAGAAGATGGGCCGATTCGAAACCGGTGAATTGCCCGACCTCGCGGGTTATGAAGTGCTCGTGGGGGTTTGTGGGGGTATAGCGGCTTACAAGGTGTGCGAGGTCGTGTCGCGGCTTGTTCAGCGCGGCGCCGGCGTTACCGTGGCCATGACTCGCGCGGCAAGAAAGTTCGTCGGAACAACGACCTTTGAAGCCCTGACTGCGAGGCAGGTGATTACGAGCCTATGGAGCGCGGGGGGAGTAGCGGATTCTCCACACATTCGACTCACGGCGGCGGCTGATCTGACGTTGATCGCGCCCGCGACCGCCGACATGATTGGAAAAATGGCATCGGGTATTGCGGACGATGTGGTCTCGACGTTGGTGACCTGTGCCACGTTTCCCGTGGTTTTGGCTCCGGCGATGAACGATCGCATGTGGGCGAACCCCATTGTTCAAGGGAATGTCCGCAAGCTCATCGATCATGGGTACACGTTGGTGGGACCCAAGGAAGGGTGGTTGGCGTGTCGAAACGTCGGCGCCGGGAGAATGGCGGAACCGGAAGAAATCCTGGAAGCCGTCGTTCCTCTTTTAACGGGTCGTGCGCCACATTCGAAAACGGTCGAGGGTCAATCCGCATCCTGAATTCGAATAGAATTGGGCGGCGCGTATGCGCATTCTGATCACGGCGGGTCCGACGCGCGAGTATATCGATTCCGTTCGATATCTTTCCAATGCGTCAACGGGTCGAATGGGATTCGCCCTAGCCGAGGAAGCCGTCCGTCGCGGTCATGCGGTCGAGCTGATCAGCGGCCCCGTGGAAATGAAAGTGCCATCAGGTGTCACTCTCGCGCGGGTTATTACCGCTGCCGAGATGTTGACGGAAGCATTGAAGCGATTTGAAGGATGCGACGCGGCGGTGATGACCGCGGCGGTCTGTGATTATCGACCCGTTGAACGAACGGCACGAAAACTTCCCAAGAACCAACGATCGTTTTCGCTTTTGCTAGAACCGACCGAGGACATTTGTGCGCGCTTGGGTGCCATCAAAGGGGAGAGAATTGTCATTGGGTTTGCCTTGGAAGATCACGATGAGCATGCCAAGGCGGAAGCGAAATTGCATTCGAAGAATTGCGATGCGATCGTTTTGAATCGGCCAGGTAACATTGGCGTTGAAGCCGGGGAAATTCAGATCTACCGACCGGATCATGGCTGGTCGTTGTTGCATAGCGGAACGAAAATTCAGTTGGCTGGGAATGTCTTGGATATGATACAGATTATTTTCGAAGCGAAAATCGTAAAAAATCGTACAAGCGTTTGACGCGACAAACACGGCCTATTTTTTCATGCAATGGCAAAGAAGGTAAAAAAGCGGTGTTTTTGTTGGTCAAAGTGTTCGCTTTTGATTCATGTGCGGTTATTGAACGTTCGATAATCTGAGCAAACTCTCAAGCGGCGACGCTTGCCGAGCCGATTTAGCGCTCTACGGCTAAATGCGTTCCGTGGTTACTTTTCATAAATGGTTTTGAGGAGTGACCGGTTTTGACACAGGTTGGCGACGAAAAGTTTGAACACGGTGGTTGACAGACAACACCCAGTTCCTACAATTCGCCCGCAGTACCCAAGAAGGGTTTGCAAGAGAATCGCGCAACGGCGCTATTCATGGCAGACCCGCAACGCATGCGGTGGTGGTTTCACCGAGGAAGGCGCGGTCCTCGGAAGGTTTCCGCCCCCAACTCATCATGAGGCGTTGGTGCAGTTGAAGCATTCGAGACCGTTAAATGTGGAGTCCCCGTTGTTTGAGGGAACCTGCCTTTGCGGATTGAATTTTGATACGTAGAACTTTTCGTCGGGTCGTTGGCGTGAGCGATCGGGCGTCAGGGTTCTGAAATGGAACTATTGGTGATTGGAAAAATCGGGGCCTTTTGCAACCCGGAGCGTGGGTCACGGAACACGCCACAGTCTTGAAAGATGGAGGTCAATTAATGCTAGGTACGAAGAATCTGTTTGACACGACAGCCCGCAAAGGGTTGCGGGGTCTCTCTCGGGTGGGAATGTACTGTGGTGCGTTCGCCATGTTGGTATTCATCGCGGGGTGTCCGGTAGTGACGCCTTGTACGGACGATGCAAGTTGCGACGACGATGTGTTCTGCAACGGTGCTGAGACATGCGGCGCAGATAGTGCCTGCGTGGACGGGACTGCACCTTGCACAGCAGATCAATTCTGCAACGAGACCACGGACACGTGCGATGCATGTGAGGACGACGCGGATTGCGACGACGCCAATGCGTGCACCACGGATACGTGCACAGCCGGGGTTTGCGCGAATGACGCAACCTGCGACGACGACGACGCTTGCACGGAGAATGATGCGTGCGGCGCGGATGGAACATGCGCTGGAACGGCGATCGATTGCGACGACGGCGTGGCCTGCACGGATGATTCGTGTGCGGACGGCGCCTGTGTGAGCGCGGACAACTGTCCGGCCGGTCAGACGTGTGACGAGCTGAGCGGCGCATGCGTTGGCGTATGCGATGACGCCGGCGATTGTGAGGACAATGATGCATGCACGGATGATGCATGCGTGAATAGTGCTTGCCAGAACAACGAAGTTGACTGCGATGACGGTGTCGACTGCACCACGGATACATGCGAGGCCGGCAATTGCGTCAATGCCGACAACTGCTCGGAAGGTCAGAACTGCAACACGACCACTGGTCTGTGCCAGGACGATGAAGTTTGCACCGAAGATGCAGAATGCGACGACGGTGTTTTCTGCAACGGTGCTGAAACGTGCGTGGAAGGAGATTGCGTCGCGGGCGATCGGCCTTGCGATGACAACAACGGCGATGTCTGCCCGATCGATGGCGGAGAAGCGATGGAAACGTGCGCCGAAGGCGACGACGCCGCCGTTTGCACACCATGTCCGCCGATCACTTTGGACTTCACCCTTTCGCAGGACAACCTTTCGGGCACGACCAACAACGACGTGTTTAGCGCGGCGTTGCTCTTCAATGCGCCAAGCGGAACGCAAGTCGCCTCGTTGCAAACGGGCGATAGCGCCAATGGTTTGGCTGGCACCGATGTGTTGAACGCGACGCTGGGTACTCCGGCGACCAACCCGGTCCCAACCACCATTGCGGGTATTGAGACGATTAACATCACCGACTTCGGCGGGAACACAATTAGCGCCGGAGGTGTGAGTGGCGTGGATACCATCAACTCGGTCAATAGCACGGCGACACTCACGGTCACGGCGCTGCAGGAGTTGGTGGATTTCGGCTTGACCGGCATCACGAATGCGGCAGTGGGGTTGAGCTTGACCTTCGGGACGGCGGCAACTACCGCCGGCTCGACCGACACGATCACGGGTACTTTGACCGGATCGACGGTTGGAACGGTCACGATCACGACTGCGGCGGCGAACGGCTTTGAAACCCTCGGGTTGGTGAGCAGCGGCAGCACGCCCAATACGTTGACAACGTTGACCCAGACGACGGGCACAACCCTGGCGACCGCAAATATTTCGGGTGCTCAGGCGCTGACCGCGACTGTTCTCCCGAACACGATTCGAACCATCACCGGTACAACCGCGACAGGCGCGTTGACCCTTGGTGCGGGAACCACGGCCGGTGCGTATGTGCAGTTCAATACGGCCAACCTGATTAGCGTCGTCGGAGGTACGGGCAACGACGTTCTCATTCTGAACACCACGTTGGATTCGAATGACTTCACAAGTGGGACTTGCGATCTGGGTGCGGGTACCGACGTCGTTCAATTGAGCTTGGCCGCGGATTTCCTATCTGCGTCGCCGTTCCGAAACACGGAAGAGGCTCGGGTGAATGCGACGGCCACCGCCGCTCTAAACTTCAACGGACACACGGGTTTGACCACGGCGACCGTGGAAGAGGACGGAACGGCGAATGTGTTGACCTTGCAGAACGTCCCAGCGACAGCCAACGTCTTCCCGGCGTTGAATTTCCGAGGCGACAACGGAACGGGTGCAAACCAAACGTTTGACTCACTGATTTACAACGCCGTCGGCAACACGGGATCGAGCGATTCGCTCGCGATTACCGTAGGCAATCGTGGTACTGCGATCAACAGCGGAACCGCGACGACCTTCAGCTTCGCGGTCGGTGGCGCAGCCACGCAGACGCCGGGCTTTGAGACAATTAGCGCCACGTGCAGCGATGGTCCGTGCACGTTCAGCGGTCTCACCGCAACGACGCTTGTTACGCTGAATGTGACTGGCAGTTCGAACGTGACTCTGGGTACGGTGGATGCGACGGCGAGCACGGTGTTGGCTGTGAATGCGTCGAACGTAACCGGCAACTTCAGCGCCACAGTGGATGACGTGGCCACGGGCGCCAACGTCACGCTCGGCGGCGGGAACGACACGTTTACCATCGGCGCGGGCAGCACAGGTACGAGCACGTTTAACACGCTAGGTGCCGGAAACGACACCTTCACGGGTGACACGAACACGGCCAGTGCGGACACGATCTCGGCTGGCGACGGAAGTGATACCGTCAACGGTGGCTTGGGTATCGACACGGTGACCACCGGCAACGGTTCGGATATCGTGATCTATGATATCGTGCCTGCGGCGGCCAATGCCAAGAATGTCACTGACTTCACCACTGGTGCGGGCGGCGATATCCTGCGGTTCGACATCAGTGCTCTCGCACTGGCGAGCGCTGGTGCGGAGGATTCCGGTGTGGTCGGCGGCCTCAGCGTCAATGACGATATCTTCATCCTCACCGGTGCAGGTCACGCGACCGATGCGGCGGCGGAGACGGCACTGGCGGCGGATGATGATGCGGCTGGTACGATCGTGTATATCTACTTCAACACGACGGACAACAGCACGCACATTCTGTATGATCCGATTGTCGAAACCGACACACCGTCGGCGGTGCTGATCGGTCGCTTGACGAACATTACGACTCAGGCGGCGCACGATCTGATCACCACGGCCTCGAACGTCGATTCGCAGCCGTAGTCGGTTGGTTTGTAAAAGACGGGCATGTTTGAGCGTGAGCCAAACATAGCCTGACAAGCAGTGGAGGCCCGGTGGTCGAAAGATCGCCGGGCCTTTTTATTGGTGGTGGACGAGGTTGAAGAGAACCGTGCGCATACCCAAGCAAAATCCGTGTTCGCGTCACGGAAAAAACCGCTCCCTCACGGTCGCGGCTCTAACGGATAGCATGCCGACACCGAAACTCACTACACTAAATCGTTTCGTCCGTTTCGTCGGGAGAGGGAAGAGATTGTGCGGGTGGAATAGCGGGGTTTGTGCGATCGGTGATTTTCAATAGAGCAAGCGTGTCGCGTTCGACGATTCCGCGAAGATGTTCGCGCGGGATGGTGGGGAGGTTGGTGCCGTGGCAAAGGTGGTTGATGCCGTACAGGGCTTCGATGCAGTGAGAAGTGGTTGAATATGGAAACCCGCTGCCGAGGAGCAGCTTATCCATTACGCCGCGTTGATAGGCGGAGAGCAAGGCTTGGTAGCCGTCCCAGGTATGTTGTGGGATCCAACTGATTTCCGAGAAGACATTGGTGTGTTTGGCGAGGAGGGCGATCGTCTCCGCGACCCAAGGGTAGCCGAGATGAGCGATGACGATCCGCAGATCGGGCAATTCACGAGCGACTTCATCCAGCAAAATAGGATGTGCATACTCCAGTTTAGTCGCGGCAGCGAGATGAACCCCGGAATGAAAAAGAACCGGCAGTCCAAGTGCACAGGCTTCGGCGTAGACACGCATGGCCTGACTGTTGCTGGGGTGAAAATCCTGAGCGGCGGGTGCGACCGCGACGCCGAGCATGTTGAGTTCCTTCCTGGCCCGACGCATTTCGGTGATGGCTTCTTTCGGTCGGCTGGGATCGATCCCTGCGAAACCGATCAATCGGTTGGGATGGTGGGCGACAAATGCGGCCACTTGGTCGTTTGGGATATCGGCGTCGAGATAGTCGCTTTTGAAGCCGAGAACGAAGGTGGCGGTGGCGGTTTGGGTGGCGGCCAAGTGGCGGGAGGATCCGGCGTCCAACGGGAACTTGGACTCTGAACGAAATTCGATGACCCGACCGTTGGCAGGCAGACAGCGTCCAAGCTGTTTGGTTGAATCCCAGGTGTGCGTGAAGCAATCGACGATCATAGGCGGAAATCTACTCGAACCCAGGTAACTACACCCGTCGTTAGGGAACGATCGTACAGATTGTCAGGGAAGGGGGTCAAGGGTTTTCAGCCGAAGTTGGAAGTTTAATCGTGTTGGGCGGTGGTGGCGAAGTGGCCGAACGTCGGCGAAGAGGCCGTCGCGTAGGGTTTGCTGGGGATGCGACCGGAGAGGAAAGCCAGTCGACCTGCTTTAACGCCGTAGGACATGGCCTTTGCCATGTTGACAGGGTCTTTTGCGCCTGCGATGCCGGTGTTGAGTAAGACGCCGTCGGCGCCGAGTTCCATAGCGATGGCGACATCGGAAGCCGTTCCGACGCCGGCGTCGACGATGACGGGATAGTCTGGGTCGTTGTTTTTGAGATATTCCAGGCAGAGGCGAATGTTGTTGGGGTTGAGAATGCCTTGACCACTGCCGATGGGTGAGCCGAGGGGCATGACGCTTTTGGCGCCGGCTTCTTTCACGCGGATGGCAGTGATGGGGTCATCGCCGACATAGGCGAGAACCTCGAATCCGGCAGCGACCAACTGGTGCGTGGCTTCCAGAGTTCCAAAGGGGTCGGGTAAGAGAGTTTTCTTGTCCGCGAGAACTTCAAGCTTGACCCATCGGGAACCGGGGTTGTCGAGACCCTCTAATAACTCGCGGCTTAGTTTGGCCGAACGAACCGCGTCTTTCACGGTAAAACAGCCGGCGGTATTGGGGAGGATAGTGTAGCGTTTTGCATCCAAGTGATTCAGGATGTGATCTTGTTTCGTGTCGCCTTCGGGGGTGAGCACGTCGCGGCGGACGGCGACCGTTACCACCTGACACTCGCTGGCACTCAGTGCGTTTTCCATTAACTCAAACGTGGCGTATTTTCCGGTACCGACAAAAAGTCGCGAGGAAAAAGTGAAAGACCCGATTCGGAAGGAGTCGCCGGACATTAGCCACCACCTACAAAAGTGACGATTTCCACGCGGTCGCCGGCTTGCAGTATAACCTCGCGGTAGTTCTTGCGAGGAACCAAGTCTTCGTTGATCTCGACGGCCACGCGCACGGGTTGAAAATTCAAACGATCGAGTAGGTCAGCCACCGTCATCGATGGAGAGAGTTCTTGGCCTTGCCCGTTTAATAGGATTTCCATAGTCAGCCACTCAGACCAAGAGGGATTCTAGTGGCGGGCGGAACTTTCTGAAAGGCGGAATTCCGTTAGCAAAGGGCGATGTAGAACATGGATGCGTAAAAGGCGATTTTGAGCTTTCTACGCCAGAATTGAAAAAGTTTGAACCAGAGCATAATCCCCTCTCCCGACCCTTGGTTGACATAGAGCAAGGGTCGCGCCGACCGTCGTGAGGCTACTCAAAACGACAGTGGTCTCAGAATATCAAGCGAGGGGATTCGAATAAAGTGTGAAATGACAGTGGGGAAGAAATGGGGCGGGAATGCGGGTTGGAGCGTGATGTTGCCACAAAAGGACACAATTGCTCATGGGGCGTGTCAGGAAAGAGGTCGGGTAACAGGACCTCGTGCCTGGGCTCCACAAGTCCAGTGGGAAATCCACAGGATTTTACAGGGCGGTGACATCGGCAAGCCGAATGTAAACCGGTATGATTCGGTCTGATAAATACGCGGGACGTGACACTGTGCGTGTTGAAGGCAGTTTTCTGTTAAGGGTGTTGCGCGTCGTTGGGTAAGGCCACTTCGGGGGTCAGATGGCGGCCGCGAGTGTATTCATGAACCGTTGAAACAATTTGTGCCGGCATGTGACACGACATGTGTTTGTCGTCGGATCCGGTATTCGCAAGGAGTATTCGTATGAAGAACAAGTGGGTGTATATGATCGCAGGGGCCTTGATGGTGGTTCCCGTTGTACAAGCGTTGGCTGAGCTTCCGCCGTTGATTCCACGAACGGTGATTTTCGGCAATCCCGACAAAGCATTTCCGCAGGTCTCGCCGGATGGGAAACGGCTGGCGTATCTGGCGCCGGATGAAGGCGTGCTCAACGTATGGATTCGGACGATCGGTCAAAGCGATGACCAGGTGGTGACCAAGGATCGGAAGCGTGGAATTCGCCAATACTTCTGGGCGGAGAACAATGAGCAGATCATCTATATGCAAGACAAGGGCGGAGATGAGAATTGGCGCATCTACATTGTCGACTTGAAGTCCAAGACGGAAAAGGACATCACTCCGTTTGACAATGTCCAAGCTCGTGTTGAAGCTGTCGAACAGAAGTTCCCGAATGAGATTCTGGTCTCGATCAACAATCGAGACCCGCAACTTCACGACGTTTATCGTGCTGATCTCAAGACCGGCAAGCTGACGCTCGAGGCGCAAAATGATCAAGGCTTCATCGGTTGGATGGTTGACCACGATTTCAAAGTCCGTGGCGCGATGAAGACCAATCCCGAGGGCGGGTCGACGGTACTGGTTCGTGATAACCCGGATTCGGCTTGGCGAAATCTGGTGACGTTTGGGCCTGAAGACGCTTTGGGTAGCAATCCGGTGGCATTCACACCAGATGGCAAGGGTATCTATCTCACCTCCAGCGTGGGCAGTAACACCGCCCAACTTCGTGAAATGGATCTGGCGGGGGGTAAGGAAAAACCCATCGCCTCCGACGAGACCTATGACGTGGGCGACACGGTCATCCATCCGACGAAGAAGCACGTTCAAGCGGTTGCGTTCACTATGGAGCGCAAAGTGTGGAAGGTGCTTGACCCGTCGATCGCTGATGACTTTGCGGCGATTGGGCGCATTCGCGACGGCGACTTCGGCATCATCAACCGCGATTCGGCGGATCAGACTTGGTTGATCGCCTTTGATGTTGATAACGGGCCGGTCTATTACTACGCCTATGATCGCTCAACTAAGAAGGGCACCCTTCTCTTCACCAATCGAAAGGCTTTGGAGAGTCTGACGTTGGCGAAGATGAAACCGGTTAGTTTCAAGGCTCGTGACGGACTTACGGTCAACGGCTATCTGACGCTCCCGCAGGGCGTGGACGGCAAGAACCTTCCGATGGTGCTCAATGTTCACGGTGGTCCATGGGCGCGCGATGTATGGGGATACAACGGAACGGCTCAATGGCTTGCCAATCGCGGGTATGCCGTGTTGCAGTTGAACTTCCGCGGATCTACGGGCTATGGAAAGAAGTACCTCAACGCCGCGAATCGTGAATGGGGCGGTGCGATGCACAACGACCTCATTGACGGGGTGAATTGGGCGGTCAAGGAAGGTGTTGCCGATCCAAAGAAGATCGCCATATTCGGGGGTTCGTATGGTGGTTATGCGACGCTCGCGGGATTGGCATTTACGCCCGAGGTTTTCGCGTGCGGCGTTGATATTGTTGGGCCTAGCAGCTTGATCACGCTGATGCAGACGATTCCGCCGTATTGGAAACCGATGGAACCGATCTTCTTCAATCGCGTCGGTCATCCCGAAAAGGACGCGGAGTTCTTGAAGAAAGTCTCGCCGCTTTTCCATGTGGACAAGATCACCAAGCCGCTGATGATTGCTCAGGGGGCGAATGATCCACGCGTGAAAAAGGCCGAGTCCTTACAAATGGTCGATGCGCTGAAGAAAGCCGGCAAGGTCGTCGAGTATCACGAATACGCCGACGAAGGTCACGGTTTCGCCCGACCGGAAAATCGTTTGGATTTCTACGGCAAGGCCGAGAAATTCCTCGCCATGCATCTTGGTGGCCGATGGTCGGAACAGTAAACGGTTGATGTCCGATCATGGACATGGTCGGATGAGTCAATGACAGATGAAGGGGGCGACCCACTCTTTTGAAGTTGGGCGCTCCCTATTGCTTTGGCGAATTCCCTTTCTTATGCGACGCCCCCGGCCTTCAATCGGTACGCAAGTCGCACGAGTTCATCCGGGGATTGGACGTCGGGGTTGAGTTGACCCAGGCGTTGGACCCAACGTTCCGCGTCTCCGCGAGTGTCACCCCATGCCACCAGAATTTCCATCGCGTCTCGCTGGGCTTGTGAAAGTTTGACCGCGACGTCCGAGGAAGAGTCGGTCGTGGGAAGTGCGAGGTCGTCCACCTTTCCGCGTAGTTCGGCCACGATCAACGCCGCCGTTCGCTGGCCGATGCCGGGCAATCGAGAGAGCGCTTTGGTATCACCTGCTTCAATCCACGATGCGATGCGACGAACCGGTTCGGCAAGGGCTTTTAGTGCTTTTCGAGGACCGATGCCTTTCACACTCACGAATCGATTGAAAAAGAGTCGGTCCTCGACATGGAGAAAACCAAGAATTCTCGGCACGAGGTTTCCACCGGCTTTGTTTCCTTCATAAAACTCCATGGTGTGCAGGGTGATCTCTCTCCCGCGACAGGCGGCTAATTCTCCCAAAGCATAATTCGGAACCAGCACCTCGCGGGCGACGCCGTCGCGGTCCACGACGATGTCCCCCTCGTTTACGTCCACCAAGATTCCGGTCAATCGGACGATCATCGAGGGGACTCCGCCATCTCCCGTCGGGATTCGTCGTTCCCGCAACAAAACGCGATCGCCAAGGCGTCGGCCACGTCTGGTGGTTCCGGCAACGCGGGTAGGTGAAAGACCTTTTGAATTGCTTGTTGTATTTGCAGCTTCGTCGCTAAACCGTTGCCGGTCACAAACCGTTTGATTTGGGTGGGCGAATAGCTTTGAATCCTCAATCCCAATTTCGCGGCGGCCAAGAGAATGACGCCGCGTGCGTGGCCCATCAAGACCGCTGTTTTAGGATGTTTGTAGTGTGAATAGAGTTCCTCGACCGCGACGACTGTCGGGCCATGCTCGGTCAGAATGGCCGTGACGTCGTGATCGAGCGGAACGAGTCGCTCCTCGAGTGGATCGTCATCGTTGAGCCGAAAGACGCCGGCTTCCAAGATGGAATGGTTTCCGCCTTCCACTCGTAGAACGGCGTATCCCGTTCGTGCCAAACCGGGATCGATACCACAGACCACAATGCTCATCACTAGGTCTTTCGCCTCTGCCCGCGAAAATTCTTTGGGCCGGAAGAAGACTCGACGCACCGCAAAAGCGCGGGGTCATGTCAAAAAAGCAACGCCGCGTATGGTCACAGGTTTCGACCCGGTTGGCAACACGATAGATCGATGGAGTAGCCTTGCCCGAGCAGCATCGCGGCGATGACTTCAGCCGTCGCTGGGGCAAGAGTGACTCCCGCGCGAAAGTGGCCGGTGGCGGCGATCAAGCCGTCGAAACCGGGGACGGGGCCGAGATGCGGCTTTTCGTCGGGCGTGGCAGGGCGAAAGCCGGACCAGGTTGCGACGATGGGAGCATCAGCCAATGACGGAACGAATCGGAGTGCGGCGTCGAGAAGTCCTGAAACGCCCTTGGCCGTGATGCGCTGAGTGAACCCTGCTTCAGGCTCTTCGGTAGAACCGATGAGTACATGACCGTCACGGCGTGGCACTAAATATTGTCGGCCCTTGGAGATGATCCGCTGGATGTTTCGCCTGGGAAGCTTGACCAAGACCATCTGTCCACGAACGGGATGAACGGGCATCAATTCTTGTAGTCGCGGATCAAGTTGTGAGGACCACGCACCTGCGGCGAGAACGACATATGGGGCATGGAAACGTCGATCATTGGTTTCGACGCCAAGAACTCGATCGCCGTCGCGAAGAAAACCGCGAGCTACGGCGTTTTCGTGAATGGCGACGCCTAGCCGCTTGCAGGCCGCCGCCAACGCTCGAACCAATCTCGGGTTGCGAACTTGTGCCGTGCGGCGGCACTCCAAAGCGCCGAGGATTTCAGGCCCGATCAGGGGTTCGACATCACGAATCTCGTCCGCCGACAGAAGTTTGTACGCTGACCGACCCTCGTCTAAGTTGAGATTTGAACCCGCCCGTTCATCCGCGCGAGCGATGGGAATCGATTGCTCGGTAAAAAGTAACTCGAGTTCGCCGCTTTGTTCGTATTCGGTGTCAATACCGGTTTCGGCGAGAAGCTCCGTGCAGAAGTCGGAGT
>JBBTCX010000195.1:0-8334 GCA_038043045.1 Planctomycetota bacterium
ACAAGGAAACAGGTCCGCAGGTGGACAGTCGAACAGATTCCCAAAGGCCGCGAGAATGCACTGCAAGTCATCCAAGTCCACAATGCCGTTGCCACCCCCGGGAGCGATGTCGCCAAACGGAATTTGAACCGGCACAACCGTTGAGCACGTCACGGCGGCAGGATTGCCGGGACGAAACAGATCGAGGGTCACGTTGCCACTACCTGGCGGCATATTGGAATCGAATCGAAAGTTGTAAAGCGTTCCCCATCGCAAGGCGTTGGCGTCGGGATTCTCAACGTAGAGTGTTGTCGACCAAGTGATCGAACCATTCTCGACGCTCGCTGGCCAATCGGTCCCGTCAAATGGCTCGCCGCTGTGGTAATCCACGTCGTGAAAGCCGATGTTTTCCGCCGTAGCACATTCGGGAAGCGGCACCCGGAACGAACCCACGGAGCGATGCGAATTCAAATTCTGCACCGCGTATTCGTATTGCCATAATTGCTCGCTCAGTTGAGTGGCCTTGGCCGCGAGGATTAGCAATCCTTCGCCGGGTATTTGTACGTCGGTCTCCGTCACTTCGGGATCATTGTCCTTCCATGCTCGGATGGCGGGTTTTGTTCGTATGGTTGGACTCAACCCGGTCATTGATCCAATCCAGTTTGTTCCCGAACCAGTAATGGTGATTCGACGATAAGACGCGTTGTTGTTTTGGTTTCCGGCTGCGGAATCGTCGGGTGCGATGTATTGTCCCTCCACAAAGTAAAGCCCGCCACCGTTTTGTGCGGGATCGACATCAGAAATGTGCACCTGGATCCGCCGAGCGATGGAGCCGCTATAGGGCGGATCCAATGGGGGATAAGGAAATACTCCCGTGAATGCGTTTACGTCAAACTTGGGACCGAGAGGCGCCTGAGAACCAGTAATCCCGCAACAATGTACATCCGAACATCCAGCAGGCAGGCTGTTACCGCCACCACCCGAGCAGCCACATCCACACTTGTTCTCAGGCAAGGCGGTAAACTCATGGAACAGCCAGGATTGTCCGATCTGCTCCATTCGTCCGTTTTTCAAGCGAAACATGCCCTGGCCATAAACAGGATGTTGATTGGTTCCAGCGGTCCACATCACACCGTTGCTTCCGATGTTGCAGGTTTCGGGGCTGATCGCAAATGCATCAATTCCATCGCTGCTGACATAGTTGGATACGTCGACCAGTTGCCCGATGATCAAATCCGGTCCGATTAACGGATCGCCGGGGTTCCAGCAGTCCGTCCCATTATTGCCGCCGGCATACAAGAGCGCGGGAACGAAAAGCGCTAGACCCAAATAGTGGAACATCTTTCGGCCCTCCAAATGCACGAATCATCCACGCCAATTCGAATAGTCTATCAAATCGAACTCCGTCGTCCAGCCGAATGCGGGCCCGTAGCTGCCACGGATGGGCGCTCGAAGATTCCTCCAAGCGTGCAGCCCATCATCCGCTTCAAGTGTATCCATTGTCGAAAACCACGAGAAAAACCAGCGAGGCATTTCCTCATTGGTCTTGCTGGTTTCCGAGGGTAAAATGGTGCCATGATTCGCTACGGTTTAAGAATTGAATTATTAGTCGCTACGGGCCTCTTCGCCTTGGCCTTGTTCCTTGTCGGATGCGAACAAATTTCCGTTTCGCCAAGCTGTCCAACCGGATTACGGGTCGGACAATCCCGCAATGTTCGGGCCAACCAACGGAATCCGGGGGAGATCGCTCGCTACCTTTGGGAAGTCATCCCATCAGATGCCGGGCGGTTTACTAGTGCCACCGACGCCGACACGGATTTCACCGCCCTTCGAGAAGGCGAGGTTACACTTCGTTTGACCGCCAGCGATGGTTTGTATCAGGTCATGGCCGAATGTCCGGTGCGAATCACGGGCATTGTTGGATTGGCCGTCATTTTGGAGGCTGAACCGGTCGCGCCGCGAGTCGGTCAGGCGGTACGATTAACCTGTTCGAGCATCGGATCGACCGAAGCCGTTCGCCGCATGATCTTACTGACCGACGGAGATTTGGTGGTCGACTTGAATACGGTTTCGGAAGGCGTCGTTCGTTTCGCGGCAGATGATAACGGTGAATTGGTCTTTCGCTGTATCGGCGAGGGCGAAGATGGTACGGAAAGCGCGCCGACATTTTTAACCGTCGTCGTTGGAACCGGTTCGCCGGACGACAACGCCAACGTGAATATCAACGCCAACGACAATAACAACAACGCCAACCAAAACACCAATCTCAACGCGGACTCGACTGACGTGATGACCGATAACGATAATCAATCTCCCCCGCCGGCATCTAACGACAACAGAGGAGGCGGAAAATGATAAAAGACTGGAAAACCGCTATCGTCTCACGGAAAAGCCGTTACCCGAGGTCATTTTCGGCCTTGTGAAGCATCCCTGAAATCGCTATAATGCGAGATACCCACGCGGGGGTTAGCGGGGGGAACTTCTACAGAGGGGGTGTAGGGTGAAGCATTCGCCATTCAAAGCGTTCGTGCCCATACTTGCGCAGGTTGTTCTTTTGGGCGCGAGTCGAGAACTACAAGCCGGTACGCCACTACCCCCGATTCCGGTTAATTTAGAATGGCGGCCAGATGTGACGACCGTGGGGGTTGGTGAGGCTGTTCCGCTCGGCCTATACGCCGCAGCAGAGGATGACCCCGGGCAACTCATCTTGGATATCCAAGTTATCCTTCAGTGGAACCCGCAAGAACTTCGCCTGCACGGACCTCCGATCGACGACGGCGACTACGACTGGCTGGCTTCATTCTTTCCGGTCGGCGGACTCGACCCGGACGGGCTCAACAACACGTTTGAAGACGGAAACGCCTTTTACATCGCCTGGGCCCAGTTTCCGCCGCGCCCTTTTCCATTCGTAACGACCTCGGGCTTGCACGTATCAACCATCCTCTTTGAAGCCCTTCAAGAAACCCCCAACACCCAAGTCACGATGTTGGATCGAATGCTGATTACAGAGACGTTCGTCTTGGACGGCCGTATTCCTGGTAATCGGGTCACCGGGTCATTAGACATCGCCAACATCCGCATTGCTCCTGAACCAGCCAGTTTAGCGTTTTTCGCCCTCTTGGCTCCGTGGATTTGCTTGCGAGCCCGGTGCTGGAATCGACCTCGATAATTTTGCGTTCCCCTGTTCTCTCTCACATCGCTTGTTATGATTGCACCCGTAAATGGGTGGTTCCGTCTGAAGGGCTAGAGGGAGGTTCCGTATGATATCGCGGTTTGCTCTTGTTGCGGTGCTCGCTTATTCAACTTCCATCGCATCCGCCCAATCTTTTAACATCGACGTAGGCCAGGTCGGATCAGGACCGGCGCCCACTTACGCCGCCGCAGTCTCGGCTGGAATCTGGAATGTCGTCCGAGCTGAACATGTGACGCCGTTCACGTCCGGCCCACACCCCAGTGATTACATGCTGGTCGACATCAACGGGAATCCCACCGGCGTCGGTCTTCATCAATACGGCGGGATGGATGAAGTGAATGCCAGCGATCCGAATCTCAGCGGCGACAACGCCCGTTTGCTCAACGACTATCTCGCAACGCACAGCGCGTCGCTGGAATCGTGCGCCTATTTGAACGGCCTGCAAAACGGCTGGTATGAAGTGACAACCTACGCTTGGATGCCGAATCAACCGTCGATCATGCAGAAGGTTCGATTCGACTTTCATCCCGGCGATACGTTCGTCGGCGGTTCTTGGCCTGGGCAACATACCCAGGGAATTACCTACGCTCGCAACATCATCCAAGTCACGAGCGGCAACATCGGCTTGCACGTCGGCGTTCCCTCCGGTGGAAATACGGCCATCGGTGCCGCGTGGAATGGTCTGCAAATACGCCCCCTCCAAGCCGGCACTGTACCGGCGTTGTCCCGATCAGGATTCGTGGTGCTTTCCATCGTCCTTGCTTGCATGGGTGGGATACTTTTCCGCCGATTTGCGAATACTCGTTACGCAAAATAGACTTCAAGAGGTTGTGAAGCGTCCGCAAAGAAGCCGAAGTCCCTACTGTAGGAATCACGCACAACTCGCGCGTTGAGAAAACGCGAGGCAGCCGGGCTGGTTGCGGATCACCATCGGCGACTCTTTCTTCACGACTTAGGAGTGAATCACAATGCGGGTGGCGCTCGCGCAGATTAATTCGACCATCGGGGACATGGACGGCAATGCCGAGCGGATCGTTCGATGGATCGATTCCGCAGTTAAGGAAGGCGCTGACCTTGTCGTCTTTCCCGAATTGGTGATCTTCGGTTATCCGCCGAAGGATTTGCTCCTGCGTGCCGATCTTGTTCAGAAAAACGTCGCCGCTCTTCTTCGTGTGGCTGAAGCATGCACCCAAACCACGGCCGTCGTCGGATATGTCCAACCGGACCCAGAGCGAAACGGAAAAGGAATCTACAACGCAGCCGCAGTCTGTCGAAACGGTCGGGTGACGGCGACGTACACCAAGATGCTGCTGCCGACATACGATGTGTTCGATGAATCGCGCTATTTCAACGCCGGTCAGCGGGTGCAGACGTTTCCTTTATCCGGCCCGCGATCCATAAGCATCGGCGTGACCATCTGCGAGGACCTTTGGAACGATCATCAGTTTGACGGTCGACGGGTGTACGGCATCGATCCCATTCAGCGTTCGGTCGATGCCGGAGCCAGGGTGCTGGTTAATTTGTCCGCGTCGCCGTTTCGAGTCGGCAAACACAAAGAACGCGAGGACATTTTTGCTCAACAGATTCGTGCTTCGGGCACGCCGCTCGTATACGTGAATCAAGTTGGGGGCAACGACGACCTTGTCTTTGACGGAGCCAGCATGGTGCTCGACGCCAATGGTCGGGTGATTGCGCGCGCAAAAGCGTTTGAAGAAGACCTACTTATCGTTGATTTGTCCGAAGCGAAAGGTCATCGCGTTGAGACCTATCCTGATCGGATTGCGAGCATTCGCAAAGCGCTGGTGATCGGGTTGAGGGATTACGTTTCCAAGTGCGGGTTTCAGACCGTTGTGCTTGGACTTTCAGGTGGGATTGATTCGGCGGTGACCGCCGCGATTGCCGTCGAGGCGTTGGGCGCTGACTCCGTTTGCGGAGTGGTCCTGCCTTCGAGATTCAGCAGCACGCATAGTGTCGAAGACGCTCGGGAACTGGCTGAAAATATGGGGATTCGCTTGTTGATGGTTCCAATTGAGTCGGTCCACGCCGCGATGGAAACGGCGATGACCCCGCATTTTGACGGTCATCCTCGCAACGTGGCCGAGGAGAACATTCAGGCCCGGATTCGCGGCAACCTCTTGATGGCGTTGTCGAACAAGTTCGGTTGGCTGTTGCTGACCACCGGAAACAAGAGTGAATTGGCGGTCGGATATTGCACGCTGTACGGAGACATGTGCGGAGGAATAGCGGTGTTGGGCGATGTGCCCAAAACCGTCGTGTATGAGTTGGCCCGAAACATCAATGAAACTCCGCCCGCATCCCACCGACATGAGGGTCGACCCGTCATTCCGATTCGATCCATCGAGAAGGCGCCTTCCGCGGAACTGGCGGAAAACCAATTTGACCAGGACTCGTTGCCACCCTATGACACTTTGGATGCGATTCTCGAACGGTATGTCGAACGAACCATGTCGCCGGATCAGATCGTGGCCGAGGGGTTCGATCGAACGCTCGTCGAGCGGATCACAAGACTCGTGGATCGAAATGAGTACAAGCGGAAGCAAGCGCCGGTGGGATTGAAAGTCACGAGTTTGGCGTTTGGAACGGGTCGCCGAATGCCCATTGCGGCCAAGTGTCGCTAACCGGTCTTGGCTACGCCTTGGGCATGAATTCGCCGGGGATCGTGGCGAGGCGCTCGGCGTGTTCGAAGCATTCGTCGGCCATTTCGCGAAACATCGCTTTCAAGTCGGCTGCGTCCACCGAATCGGCCAATTCGGCGTAAAACCGCCCCGTTCGTCTTTCGGATTCTTGGATCATACCCAAAGCGGACTGGTAGGCCTCGGGCGTTTGAAGATCAAAAGTACGAGGGCCGACAATGACCAGATCCTTGTCCGCGGCACCGAGGACGAAATCGCTTCCGGGGAAAGTCCGGTCGATCAAGGCACGAACGGCGAGGTGGTGGCCGTGCTCTTCATCGGCCATTTCGGAGAAGACGTGGCGTTGGATTTCGTTGGTCGTTTTTTCAGCCAGATGTCGGTACCGAAACGCGGCCACGGACTCTCCATAGGCGGCTATGGCGAGCGCCTTGGCCGTGGAAAGAGCTTTCGCTTTGGCTTGATAATCCTCCATCGTCGTCAAGGTTGTACCAAGTCGGCGAGAAAGAGACAACTGCCGATGAGAAAACGCGCACTTCTGAGAATTCGCTCTGTCGCCGCATTCGAAGGCGTTAGTACGTACCGGGTTTGGTCATATAATGCGGTCAGAAAAAGTTGTCATTCCCAAAGGCAAGGAAGTACGGCGCAGGGACGTGTTGAATTTGACGGGTCGAACGGGATTGTCTCGATGGATAGAGTCGGTTGCGGCGTTTGCGCTGGGGGCCGCGGTGATGAGCTTTGCCTATCGCGGCGGTGCGAATCCAAGTGCGGAACTCGGCGTGCCGGGACATGATTCGTACTATCACGTCAAGATGGCCGCGATGCTGCCGGGAGTCGGATTGGTGCGCGAGTTTCCGTGGTTGCGGTTTTGCTTTTTCACGGACGATGGTCGTGCGTTTGTCAGCCACCATTATGGTTTTCATCTGTTTTTGGCGCCGTTCGTGCAACTTTCCAAACGAATCACGGGGGACTACTTGGCCGGTGGGCGATGGGCGAACATTGTCGCGTTCGGTCTTGTCGTCGCCTTATTTCATGGACTGCTCATTGAGTGTCGCGTGCCGGCACCTTGGTTGTGGCTGTTTTTGTTTTTGCTCCTGCCCTATCAATTTTTTACGCGGCATGCCTTGGTTCGAGCGATGACCCCGTCACTGGTTTGCATGCTCGGCCTAGTCTTGTTGATGTTTCAAAATCGTCGGATTTGGGTCGGAATTATAACCGCGATCCACATCCATCTTTATCTTGGTGGAGTTCTTTATGCTCCTTTGATCGTGGGTCTTTTTGTTTTCTCGCAATGGCTGGTTTCGTCCGGTGATCGGCGGCAGGCGACTCGCTTGCTCTGCGGCAGTGTCATCGGATGGATCGTCGGAATTGTCACCCATCCGTACTCGGGCGGAATCTTCGAATTCTTGCGGTTGCAGATTTTCGGGTCCGGTCTTTCGCCCGATATTGCCGTCGGACAAGAGTGGAACCCCTACGAAAATCTTTGGTGGTTTGCGAACATGTCGGGCGTTTTGCTTACCGTGTGGTTCGTCGCGATCGTTGCTCGACTTCGTCATGGAACACCCCTCAACGCAAAAGAACTCAGTTTATTTCTTATCAGCGTGGCGTTTCTGGTGTTGACGTTCAAAGCCCGACGATTCGTGGAATATTGGCCGATCTTTTGCCTGCTTTCTTCGGCGTATTTGATTAGACCGGTGATCAGGAGGAACGTAACTCACGATCCACTTCCCAATACTCTGGGCGGGCTTCCGGCAAGCCGGGATCATCATTCGCCCGCGGTTCGCTTCGGTTTTACGAGCGGCGTGTTGGTCTTGTTGATTGGGTTCGGTTTGTTTGGACCCTTGTGGATTGCGATGACGCGCGAGTTGGCCGAGGCCTTCCGTTGGTGGCCGGTGTGGACGGCGGTCGCGGCGCTCTATGGGCTCGCCGGGTTTGCCCATGCTTGGCGCGAAAGCCGGCGGACTGACGCAAGTCGTCCGGCGACGTGGACAGGGTGGAGAGCTTTTGCAATCGACTGCCAAGGTGTTGTCACCTATGCCGGGGTGTTCTTGGTTGGCGCGGTATTCTTGGCTGCACCGACCTGGGCAACGATTTGCAAAGATGCCAAGTCGGTCTACGACCTTCCCGCGATTCGAAACATGATGGCTTTTTTGGAAAAGCAATCGCAGCCGGGTGATGTGATCTTCACCGATGATTGGGACATCTTCCCCGTGTTTTTCTACCACAATACGCACAATCACTATATCGTGGGTCTTGATCCCAAATTCACCCATGAACGCCAGCCGGAGCTGTGGGAAAAATACGTCAAAATATCCAGGGGCCAGGTGCCCGCGGACATCAAGGTTAAACATCGTGGCGAAAGCGGCGGTGCTCAAGAAGCCACTGTGCACGTTCGGCTGGAGGATATTCGTGATGAATTCGGGGCCAAGTTTGTCATTACCGATACCGATCATCGTGCGCTTGCTGACAAGCTTGCCGCAGCCACTCATTTCGCGGAGCTGATTTATCCCA
>JBBTCX010000196.1:0-7524 GCA_038043045.1 Planctomycetota bacterium
CTTTTTTCGTTCTTCCTTTTTTCTTCTTCTTGATCCTTTGTCCCTTGGCCATTTGAGAAAAGTAACAATTCGGGCCGGCGAATCAATCCTGTGATTCCATGGTCCCCTCAAGGGGTCGACACAACCCATTTCTCGGGGATGTGACTCGCGACGGAACCCCTGCTCAAGAGCGTGTTTCAGTTCCATGCGGTGTTCCTATTTTCTGATCGGCGGTAAGCAAAGCCCTCCGGCCACCCAGCGAGTATTGAATCGGGCGATCCAATCGTCGGTTTCCGGTGGAGTTGAAAGACCATACTTCTGATCATCTTGAGCATGGTACGGAAGGGGTTCAACCGTAGAACCGTAAAGAACATTGTAATCGGCGTCTTTGTCCCAACCATCCAATTCGATGAAGAACGAGCGCGTCCAACCGGGTTCGGGATCAGATAACGCAGGTCCGAATTCGAAGATACCCGCATCGCCGCCGTTAAAAATCACGTATCGATCGTCGACGACCGTGATCAGCTCAAGGATGTCCCCGTAACGCGTGCACCAGCCTTGTGGCTTTTCCTCCCAGGGAGGTTGCGATTCGATGCGACTTGGGTCGGGAATGATCGGGCTTTGTCGGTCCTTGCGAATCTGAGCCGGAAAGCCTCTCCAAAAGAGATTGGCCGACACCGGGTCGAATCTTGTTTGATGAATCTCGCCGGCATCTTCCACGGATTCACAAAGTGCGATGCGGTCCCAATGTACTTCGTAGGCCGTTGTGAGACGGAGTCGTTGCGTTTCGGCGCCAGGTGGCCGTGGCAATCTCGAAAGTTCGACCAGAATCGTTTTCGTTTTACCGGCGGGCAGGCCGACTTCGACATCCAAGGAGTGCCACTGTTTGTCATTCCAGATTTCAAGCCTCGGCCAGGGATCGGGCAGATCGGGATTCTGTCCGGCGGAAACGTTGACGCTTGCATCCCCCCATTGAAGCCAGCCGGTCATTGCCAGGACCACTGGACCGTCGAACTCGACTGGAGGGAATTCCAATTCGAGAGAAAAAGGTTCGGTGAGACCTCGAAATTGGGGATTGCGAAGGAAAGGCGAGGAGGCGCGAACCTCGTCCATTTCGGCAACGGCTAGCGTTAGATCTCGACCAGCGCTATCCACCACGTGTAAAGGAGCAAACCTATTCCTCAAAACGCGCACACCGCGTTCGGGCTCCGGCGACCGGCGAATCTTGTCGAGAGGGTAAACTTCCGTGCCGATCGGGTGGTCCACAGCAAGAAGTCGAACGAAGTCTAGGTACAGGATTTCGCGTAATTCATCGGTAATCTGAACCGCGTATCGACCGTCGCGCGGCGGAAAGGACGAATGGTCACCGAGGAAAACGATTTCGTTGGTGTCCGCGGGAATATAGAAACCGCGTCGCCCGGATAATCCCAACGGTGAGCCGCCAAGCATGTCGGTAATGAAACGAAAATCGGATCCATCCCAAGCGTAAAGATAAGGGCAGGAGCCCGTGCTGACGAAAGGTTCTTCGATCACAAGCGGCTTCGTGGGGTCTACGTTGATCTCGTGCTTGATGACGCCGTTGGGCCAAAGCACGCGGACGCTTTCGAGCCGTTCCTTGGTCGCGACGCCGATTTCAACCGGGTTCTCATGCACGATTCGTGAAAGTCGAAACGTTCCCGCGCGGATTTCCACAACACTTCCGATGGCGTCGCGGTTGGCCCGTGTTCCCTTTAAGCGAAGCTTGAGTTGTCGGTTGGCGTTTCCGCCGTTGTTGCGAAGGATCAAAAGGCCATCCCTTCCAGAAACGACAAGGTCAGAGTCGCCGTCACCATCAACGTCGCCAACACTCACCGGCATGGAGGAGATATTAAGATTCGGTTCAGAAAGCACTTCGCTAGTGACATCGATCCATCGGTTACCCCCGATATTCCGCAGGAATTTGGGTACACTGACCTCCGCGTTCGCCGTTCGACACTCCACAAACAAGTCGAGCCAGCCGTCGTTGTCAAAGTCGATGGGTGTCGGTTTCGGCGCATGGCATCCGGTAAATGGAATTCGAACCGGTACGCCGGATACCGCCGGGATCATCGAGAGTTGATCGAGATCCGAAATCAACACGTCCGGGCGAAGGTCGTTGTCAAAGTCGTCGATAAAAACTTCGTTACCGTGTGGCCAAACATCTTGCTTCTCCTCGGGTGCAAAGACACCCAACCCTTGGTTCTGAAGGAGAACGCCGCGAAACCTTTTTCCGAGCCATCCAACCAGAACTATGTCCACATCACCGTCATCATCAAGATCACTTGCGGCTGCGTGCTGATATCCCTTTGCATCGGAACCCAAAGACAGTTGCGTCGAAGCATCCGCAAAAGTCGCGTTGCCGCGATTCTCCCAAAGTTTCGTAGGCTCTTGCGAAGACAGTGTGAGCAAATCGACATCGCCGTCGTGGTCGTAATCCAACCACAAAACATCCGTGACCGGGGTTGACGAAAGACCGGCGGATTGAGTTGCGTCTTCATAGTCTCCGCTTTCAGCCAAGCGAAGAAGTTTGATAATCCCTGAATGAACGATGGCAATATCCGTTCGACCGTCATTGTCGAAATCCGCTGGATGGGTATACGCGGATCCACTCAAATCGACCTTGCCAAAAGTCTTATCGAGAAGGCGATAGTGGTCTTGATCGTGAACGACGAGTCTTAGGTTCTTCTGTCCATCGACGACCAGAATATCCCAATCGCCGTCAGCGTCAGGATCGACCAAGGCCAAAGGTGACAACACGCCGGAAGCGTTCTCCACCTCCCATTTCTTCAGATCAAACCTAACCGGGATCGATTTTGGGTTCGGTTGATTAGGCCGATCGGGAATTCGAATCTGCGTATACTTGCATTGCTCCAACTGCTCGGTCGACGCGACGGCCTCCGGTTTATCTTTCGTCAACTTCTCGAACGCCGCCATGTGTCGCTGAAAAGGGCCTTCATCCTGCGCTCGTCGAGCGGCCATGGCGAGCTGGTAGTGAGCGCTGGCGTGGTCGGCATCGAGCTTGAGAACCGCTTCGAAAGCGTTCTTCGCGTGGACCATGTCGCCTTCTCGCATGTAGGCCGCTCCAAGTTGATAGGGGACGGCCACGGTCGTTGAATCCACTCGGCGGATTTCCTCCAGATAGGCGATCGCCTCTCGTGTCTTGCCAAGCCGCAACATGGCCAGCGCCGCCAAATAGCGTCCGTCGAGAGACCCGCGCTCAAGCTTGAGCGCCTCCTCGGCTTGTAAAATCGCCAATGTCGGATCGTTTGAGGTCAATTGCGATCGTGCAAGGTTGAGTCGGGCGTCAACATCGGTCGGCAGAAGCTCCACCGCCTGCTTGAAGAGTTTGGCAGCCTCAGCGGGAAGTCGGTTTTCATATTGGGCCTTTCCCGTCTGCATTAAGGAAAGGAATCTGTCGGAATGAGCCGGCGTTATTGGCGCTTCTCTACGACACGCCAAAAAAGCCACACCTATCGTACAACCGGATAACAGGAGAGAGTTTCGCACCATCTTCGTCATGCACTTGGTCGCTTCTTGATTGCCTTCAAAGCCAAATCTCCGCGCATGTCCTCGACCGTGGCCTTATTCCGGCGAGAGTTGGTAAAAACCAAGATGCATTTCTTGGCGTCAGGGACCGATGGTCAAGAGGCCAACCCTTCAACGGTTGTTATATGGGGTAGGAGCAAAAGAGGGAATGAGTACAATATCGGCATGGGCACAAGCGATCCTACATTCCAAAAGAAGCCATATTCCAAACTCGCACAAGACGGGCCGCGTCGAACATCGAATACGGAAATTCAAAGTCGGGCATTGCAAGGCCGGCGACGCCAAAGAGCGGGTAGCACTCCTTCCAACCTAGCGACATTCTTCTTGGCCTTTGTGACCGCAACACTCGCGGCGATCATCACCGTCAAGACGCTCAGGGACCGAGCACATTCGCAACCAGCCCAAAGTTCCTTGGCTCAGCCCCAACCGACGAATTCTCTTGACATTACATTTTCCACGAAGAAACCCCTCTTTTTCGATGCCACAATGGAGTCGGGAATCGACTTCGTTCACGTACTAGGAGAAAGGCGGGCGTTGCAATTGCCCGAACAGATCGGTTCCGGCGGAGCGTTTTTCGACTACGACAATGATGGCGATTTAGACCTTTATCTCATTCAAAGCGGGCATTTGAGCCGGGAAGACCCTTCGATTCATAACCAGTTGTTTCGCAATCAAGGCGATGGAAAATTCGTCGACGTGAGCAAAGGCTCTGGCGCCGATATCGGCGGGTACGGCATGGGTTGCGCGGCTGCGGATTTTGACAGTGATGGCGATGTCGATCTATTGGTGACACGCCTTGGCAGTTGCGCCGTCTTGTCAAACCAAGGAAACGCAACGTTCCAAGACGTGACCGCGAGTTGCGGAATTCAAATGGACGGTTTTCCAACGTCCGCCGCTTTTTTGGATTACGATCGGGATGGGTTGCTTGATTGTTACGTGACAAGATACGTCGATTGGTCGGCCGCAAAGGGGGACACCTGTTATGCACCGAGCGGAGCGAAGGATTACTGTGGACCGGCCAGCTATCACGCGCCGTCGACGGATAAACTGTATCACAACCTTGGCCAGGGAAGATTTGAAGATGTCAGCACGAAAACAGGAATTGACACGGTGAAGGGCAACGGACTCGGCGTCCTCGCTACGGACTTCAATGGCGACGATTGGGTCGATATCTATGTAGCCAATGATCAGACGCCCGCGTTTTTGTGGGTCAATCAACACGACGGAACGTTTCGAGATAAGGCCACACTCTCTGGTGCCGCCTTTAGCGCGGACGGGTTGGCGATAGCGGGAATGGGAACCGCTTCCGAGGATTTGGATGACGACGGCGACTATGATCTTGTGGTCACCAACATCCGCAATCAACCGCACTTGTGTTTGAGGAATGACGGCGGTTCCTTTCAAGATGTGAGTCATGCGCTGGGGTTTGCCTCGTGGAGTCATCCGTTCACCGGATTTGGCATCACTTTGTTTGACCAAGATCACGACGGTCGGTTAGACGGATTCGTCGCCAACGGAGCCGTGAATATGTGGGGATCGCCTTATCGAAAAGGAAATCCGTACGCCGAGCCCAATCAATTCGTGCGGCGAAATGAAAAGGGTCGATTCTATGACGCTTCGGCGGAAGCAGGCCCTTCTGTTTCCTTCGCCGATGTCAGTCGGGCAACCATCGCCGGCGACTACGACAATGACGGAGACGTCGATCTTGTCATCACCAACAACGGCGGACCCGTGCAATTGCTTCGCAATGAGAATCGATCGGGCGGTTCGTGGTCGATGTTGGATATGATCCCCGCAGGCGGTTGCCGAAACGCGATCAACGCTCGGGTCGAATGGCTCGCGAACGGTAAGACTTTTCGTCGTGAAGTTCGACCCCATGTCGGGTTTTTGAGTAGCCACGATCCGCGCGTGCACGCTGGTTTGGGAATAGCGAAAAGCATCGATCAGCTCAAAGTTCAATGGCCGAAAGGCGAACGCGAAACCTGGACCAACCTGTCAATCAATAAGCTCCTGACCATCAAACAGGGCACCGGTTCGGTAGACTCCACCGCCAAGAGTGCCACTCCATGACACGTCGTTCAGGCCACATCCGTCAATCAGCCAAGTCGTTACCGGTGAGTTCCCTCCGAACCCAAACCGCCGATCCGCGACGAAGGTGGATCAACCGATGCTTGGCACTGGTCATTTTAGGTGGCGCGGTTTATCTTTTTGGAGATGTCGACCCTACGTCGAAATCCAGTCCGATAACACGATCCGAAGCTCCGATAACATCGTCCGAAGTACCGATAATAACCTATTCCATCGACCCGCGGGGTTTCCGCCGAGCCACGGTGGATGAAGCAAAACTCCGTCAATGGTGCCGTGCGAATAAGCTGCCAGATCCACCTGATCTCGCCGATGCGGAGACCACCGTCATCAAAAATTTGTTGGATTCCCTTCGCGAAGTGACATCACATGCCACCGCCGAAACTCTCGGAAAACTAGGCAAAATCTGCGAAAACCAACTGGCCCATGCAAGCGCGGATGAATACTTCAAACGTGCCACCGAAACCGACCCCAAGGATTTTCGCTGGCCCTATTATCGCGGCGTGATCCGACAAGTCACCGGTCAGAACGAGGCCGCTACGGAGTTGTTTTTGGCTTCGGCGAAACTGAACCCAGCTTATCCCACGACGTTCGCGCGGCTGGGTCAACTATGTCTTGACCTCGGTCGCACGGAGGATGCCCAGCGGCATTTTTCACGATTTGTCGAGCTTTCGCCCAACGACTGGTTTGGATATCTCGGCCAGGGTCGAGTCGCGTTGGAGCGTGGTGATTTGCAAAACGCGCTTCGCTTTTTGGAGGAAGCCGAAAAGCGCGGTCCACATGATTTTCAGGTCCGTTATTACCTTGGTCGCGCGCATCAGGCTCTAGGAAACACGGCAGAGGCGGAGGCGAATTTTGCGAAGGCCCGCGAGTTGCCCCAGGGCGCGTGGTTTGCGGGAAGAGATCCTCTTGCACAAGAACTCCGCCGTGCAGCGGATTCCGCCGATGCCTTGGTCAAAGAATTCGAACGACTTGTTGACAGCGGCGATCTGCCAAAACTTGCTTCCCTGGCCGAGCAAATCATCGAGCGTCGACCCGATGACGTGACCATGATGAGCGCCCTGGCGTCGATCTATCGAAGACTTTCGCGGCCTACGGAGGCGAAGGAGGTCTTGGATCGTGCCAAAGCGTTGGCACCCAACTCAGCCCGAGTGGTTTCCGTTTCGGCGGAGCTACTTTTTGCGGAGAACCGCATGGATGAAGCGCTGGTCGCGGCTGATCGGGCGCTGCTGCTCGATCCTGAAACGGCACTTGCTTTGGGAATTCGTGGGCGGGTCCTTTTGCAACAGAATCACTTGGCGGAGGCGGAAACGGTACTGCGACGTGCCGCCCAATTGCGACCGAACGATGCTTCTTCCCTCGTGGTTCTTGGCGAATCCCTTCGCTTGCAAGGCAAAACCGAGGAAGCCATTACCCTATACAAACGGGCCTTGGAAATACGACCGGATTACGAAGCCGCAAAGAAACGATTGACTGAACTCTCAGGTCAATAATACCGATCCCGCGAGTTAATCTCGCGCCCTAGAGCCAGGCTCTAATACGCATCCCATCAATTGGTGCACCTAACCATCAGGTCTAGCGTTGTGTAAGTCGTTGGGGTATGTTTTCAAGCTTCTTGGCAAGGAGGCTTGAGATGAAGGCATACTCGATGGATCTGCGCAAGCGTGTTCTGGCGATGTGCGACGCGGGTCGTACAACGCGGGAAGTCGCAGGGGTGTTCGAGGTGAGCGAATCTTGGGTTCGACGACTGAAACAGCGCCGGCGTGAAGATGGCAGCATCGGTCCGCGTCCGGCCGGCGGTCGTCGCTTTGGCCACTTTGATCCGGTTCGGCTCGAACAGATCGAGCGGTGGCTGCGGAAGGATTCGGATGCGACGCTGGAGTATTTGTTGGGTCG
>JBBTCX010000197.1:0-2775 GCA_038043045.1 Planctomycetota bacterium
CCGCCATGTAACCAGACCGGTTATCGATCTGAAGAATTAGATGCGATTGCCCTGGACCTCTGGGATACTTGGCTGCCGATAGGCGCAGCCCCAGGAACCCCATTATCGCCCAGGATGTATTATTTTGATGATATCGGCAAATATACAAGCCATCTGTCCTGCCAGAACGCGGACTATTCCGGGGCACTCCCGTGGGTCAGTTTCTCGCTACCCGAGAATAATTTCAGCTGCCCGATGGTAGACCCGACTGAATACCCGCTTCCGCTGGAGGGGGAGGGTACGGTTGCTGGCGGCACGGCGGTGCTAATGGCCCCCTCCGTCGCCCGGCAGATCGGCGAGCTGTTGCGCAATGAAGAGGGTGTTGGCGTTGCCGGTGTGATCGAGTTCCCAGGACCGGGCGGTCCCAGGAGACCCGGCCCATCTGACCCGGACCAATCACAAGCTGGAAAAGACTACCTCGAAAACGCCCGCGCGCTGGCCTCGGAAATCAGGCGTACCACCGGCGCACGCGACGTCACCAGCATGACCCTGGTACCCACCTCTTCGAGCAAAAACACCAACATCTCTGCCGGCGAAATATCCGGCAACTTGGGTGACCTGATCGTCCAGCAGGAATCCAGCGGCCAAGGCGGCGTCGTATCCTTAACTATCGGCGGCGATGTAAACGGCGAAATGACCATCCCCAAAGTCGACACGCTCGAAGTAAAAGGCGCGGTCTCATCGGGCGGTTCCATCACCGTTGATGAATTCGTCGGCAACAAGCGCGTGGACCTCAACGGCATCTCGTCTGGTGGGAACGTCGTTATTCAAGGCCTACTCGCCGATAACGCGTCGGTTGATCTCAACGGGCAGGAGGTTGCAGGCGGTTTGAGCTTCCGAGGCGGGAGCGCCTATTCGAGCCTGATCAGCGCCGGACAATTGACAGGGTCTTTCGGTCTGGTTAGCGCCGGTCTGGGTCCCGCTATGTACTCGGGTTCCACAACGGTAACGAGCATTGCATACGCCTCAACGCTCTATATGGAAAACTCCGTTCTGGAGGGTGGCATTAATATCGATGGGGATTGTGACGGGTTTATCGTACTCGATTGTGATAGCGTCTTCGGTCCGGATGGGCATATCTCGATCGGTGGTGATCTGACGAGCAGCGGTTACTTGTACTTCGGCCCGGCACCCGAAGAAAATTCCGGGATCGTTTTCATCGGACAGGATTGCGATGGCACCATCGAGGCCAGCGGGGATTTGGCTGGAGCTATTGTTGTACTTGGGGACCTCTACGGGCTCATTTCCGGCGACAATCTGCTTGGCTACGTGTCCATTGCCGGAAGCGGACTATCGACAGGTTCCATTGAAATGAGGAATGATTTTGGGTTGGAAGAAAGCAGCGTTTATATTCTTGGCGACTACGCTGGCAACATTCATGCCGACTCCGACGGCATCGACGGCGGGCGTATTCTGGGAAGTGTTTCGGTCTACGGCGAATTCAACGGCGACATCTGCGGTGCGAATTTGACGCCCGGTGGGCCATTGCCGGGCAACATTGATATTCCTGATTTTGGATGTGATGCGACGATTTGCGGTTGGGGGCCCACGGTTCCCGCTGAAGCCGAAGGGTCAAGATACATCCGAACCACCGGCGTAAATGACACGTACCCCATAGCGTTGAGCGTAGAGTTGGACGAAAACCCCTGCGTCGACGTGACCTGCGCCTGCCTACCCCGATATGTCCAAGATGATGGCTCACTGGATAACTCCCCGTATTTTCAATATCAGTCTGACTGGAGCAGCGTTCGCATCGCCGATTCCCAGATCATCCCCGGAAAAACGTATGTAATCCGAACTCAACGTTTGTTCGCGCAAGAGCCCGATCCGGTATGCGGCACCACCGTCACCACTCGAATCTGGGGCGACACTTTTGATACTGGTAATGGAGTTGTGGACGTTGACGATCTCGGCTGTGTGATCTTTGGCTTTGCGGATGTGTTTGCTCCACCCTACTGCACGCGTCAGAGCGCGGACCTGTTGCCCTGCGAACAACCGGACGGCGTCATCGGCCTGGAAGATCTCCTGGCATTGCTGGATGCCTTTGCGGGCAATCCATACACAGACACATGTCCCGATCCCTGCAGCGGCGAGAATTTGATGATGGCCCCGGGAGGCGGAGAAAGCAGCGGTATGTCGTCGGAAGGCGAGGGTGGCCAAGGGGCCGGCGGTATGGGAATGTCCACAGCCACGATTAGCGCGGTCGGCAATAAGTCGAGCATGAAACCCAACAGTGTATTGACGGTGAATGTGTTTGTTGATTCGCCGATTGCGCTTCGAGGATATCAGGTTGCGCTGGATGTGAGTGGTGGAAGCGCGGGAACTCTGAGTTTGGAATCTCTCGTGGTCACGGACACCCGTACCGACTTTGTGTTTTATACTCTATCCGACGTGCCGGCGATTGACAATGGAAATGCTCGCGTGGCGTCGGCGTTATTCAGTGGGACCGCGAACGGTACACCGGCCAAGTATCTGGCCACCTATACGTATCGTGCGTCGAGCGACGCTCACGGTATGTTTGTCATTTCCCCTCGGCAAGCCGACACGCTCTTGCGCGATGCGAACCGAGAAGCAATCGCCTGGGAAGCGGTAAATTGGACTGTGGAAGTCAAATGACCTCTGGAGGTTGATGGGGTCACTCTGTGGTGGACAGTCAATGTCGGGGTGACCCCTTTGGGCACCTTAGAAGCTGTGCAAGATTAACTCCGCGGTTTTGATGGTTCCGGCCGATGTTTC
>JBBTCX010000198.1:0-6121 GCA_038043045.1 Planctomycetota bacterium
ACGACGATGTCCGCATAGAGGATCTGAAACGGCGGATGCTCGCACAGATTGTTGGACAAATTACAGAGGTCGCTCGTGCAGCGATTGTCGTCGTCGCAACCCAGGTCATCCAAACACTCGCCACATGTATCCGTGTTCTCATTGCAGATCGGCAAGGGCGGCACACACGGAGCGGTTCCCGGAACACACTGACCGAACGAATCACAAGTCTCCGCTCCGTTGCAGAACACCCCGTCGTCGCAATCCCCTACGACCAAACACTCACACGCCGGACACGGACCGCCGCAGTCAATGAGGTCCTCGCCTTGATTCTGCTCTCCGTCCGTACAGGATGGTCCTAATTGCTGGTCGAGATCAGCCGTCACCACCACGGCGTACCCCTGTGTGCTTTGATTGATGGCCGTCGCCGCCACCCGAATCGTCCATACGCCGACTTCAGGGTTGTTCAGATGTACTTGTTCGACGTTGTTCCTGATATCCCGGACTCCACCCGTCGCGGACAAGCCGCCGCTAAAGACGTTGCCGAAGTACAGAGTCGCGCTAGGCGAAGTCACTTCAAGATCGAGGTTGTTGATGGCCGCTGTACTCGCTCCCGCCGTGGCAGCCACATCGGTGAAAACCAGGGTCACCTTCAGTTTTTGCGAAGAGTTCAGAATCGAGACGGTATACGTTTCGAAATCACCCGATGTCGCGAATCCGTTGGCGTTGCGCACATCGTCGAGAACCTTGAGCTTACGAGTGTCGCCATTCAAATAAACGCTATCACCAATGAGCAAGCGTCCCCATCCTTCGGAGTTGCTCGGGTAGCCGCTGATCCCGGTCATGTCCACGCCGGAATTGAGCAGGACCGCCTTCACCAAAGCGCCGGACGGAGTAAAAGCATCTTCCACGTGAACTTCACCTCGCGGGTAATACCCGTCCATGAAATACTGCCGAACCAACATGCCCACACCCGTGACCGCCGGACTCGCCATCGAGGTCCCGGTAAATCCAATGGTGGAACAAACGGTGGACCACCTCGAAGATAACGTATTGCACCCCGGTGCATAAATCTCCGGCTTTCGGCGTTGATCGGAAGTTGTCCCCGCTCCGCCGGAGCAATGATTTGCCTGGCTGGGGGTATCTTGCGACGCCCCAACAGCCACAAGGTTCTTCGCATTTTCAGGGTTCTTCAACGTACTAAGATTCGTAACCGCAAAGAAGACCAAATCATCTTCATTGTTGCGAGAGAACACGTCGATCCCGCGACACAAACCGTCGTACGAGGTCGTTCCATCATTTCCCCAACTGTTCGTGTGCATCCGCGCCCCCTGCGAATGATGTAAGTTGAGTCGCTGGGTGATGCCGGCTTCCGTGAATGATGGGACGGTATTGTAGACCATCTTGCCCAGATAGGCGATTCCACGCGTGTCGCTCTGAACGCCGCCATCGCCGACCGCAGTGCCCGCGACGTGCGTCCCGTGATCTTGAGAACCCAGCGCAACGTTGTAGGCCAGAATCTTGCGGTGCAGCGGTCCGATCGGCACCGAGTCGGTAAACGAGCAATGGGACGTGTATACGTTGAGGTCAATGATCCCCACCACTTGACCCTCGCCGTGAATGCCCGCGTCATACAACGGAGTTACGTTGGTTGTGTTGGACTGAACGATCCAACGCGTGGTGTTGTTGCGCATGGTGATCTCCGGCGCTTCCTCCACAAACTGGACGTAGTCCTTCGTCGCCAACGTTCCCAAATTGGCCGCCGGCATGGTCGCAAAAAGCAGCGTCTGTTGATCTTGAAGTTCACTTCCCGTAACCGTGACGCCCGCTGTCACCAAATCCTTTTTCGCGGCCTCCACATCCGCCCACTCAAACAAGAAAATGCCGATCTTAAGCAGCCCTTGCTCGGCAAGCTGAATCCGTTCATCCGTTTGGAACGGTTGAAGGCGATTCCCGATGGTCGGATCAAGTTTCCATTCGTCTCGGTATTCCCCCACCCAGGTCACAAAATCCAGCGCCGCCAATTGATCCTTTCGAAGACCGCCGAGTTCCGCGAGATACGCATGAGTAGGAAGATACGACCGCAATGCAATCCCCGCCCTCGCCAAGGCCTGCTTTCGTTCAGTCGTCATCGGTCCCTCGAACTGGATGACATAGGCTTTGCCCGGTTGGAATTCCGAAACGCGGTCGTACAGCGCATTGGGCAGTTCTTTGGTGTCGATGTTGCCGGCCTGTAAGAAAAGTCTATTGGCTTCTAACGCCACAGTCGGATCCCCTTCAACTCCCCAAGCAACCGCGGAAAACGACGGCACCAAGAGTGACAAGGACAAGAGAAGCCCTATACGTGTTAGCCTCAAAACCACTTCAAAACTCCTTTACGCCAGCTTTAATCTCGACAGACGAGAAATCACAAGGTACAAACCCCATTCCGTGCAGTATACGAAACCTCAGATTACAATTATAGGGCTTTTTATGAATTGGTAAACTGGGAAAACGGTGATTTTTGAGTTTAGGACACTCCAACGGAAGAGTGCCAGGTACTCGCTAAAATAATCCGCAACACACCCAACCTTTGGAACTTAAAACCGTCATACATGAGAAACACGTGATCCTGAATGAAAACCGGCTCCATGAAAAGTTGCGAACTGCTCCTCTCCTGTGGACTTGCACTCGTCTTCGCTTGCGAACCGGCCACGCTCTCTGAAAATGGAGTTTTGGCAGTTTTTGGAAGCAAGGGAGTTAAGTCGTCCCAGTTTAACTATCCGCGAGCAATTGCTGCGGAAATAGGTGGTTCTGTTTTCGTCGTGGATAAATCGGGACGGGTACAGAGATTCTCACCTCATGGACAATTCGAAACCGAATGGCGGCTAGAAGATACCACGCGAGGGTACCCCGTCGGGCTTGCGGTTCATCCCGACGGTCGGATATTTGTCGCCGATACCCACAACCATCGAGTTTTGGTATTCAACCGTGACGGCCAAGTCCTCACCTCGTTTGGTTCGGAAGGTACCGGCGAAGGTGAATTCCAATTGCCGACCGACGTCGCCTTCGACAGTCGGGGTTTCCTCTACGTGGCGGAATATCATCTCAACGATCGAATCACCAAGTGGTCGCCGGAGTTCCAATTCGTCAGTATTTTTGGGGATCAGGAAATAGACGGACGTCGTTTAAGCCGACCGTCGGGCGTGGCCGTCGACGCCGACGACACCCTTTGGGTGGCCGATAGTTGCAACCACCGCCTCGTGCGATTCGATCCCCAAGGGAGAGTCTTGGCGACTTTTGGTGAATTCGGCAGCGAACCAGGACAATTGCGGTATCCCTATGACGTCGCCATATCACCGGATCAGACCATCCTGGTGTGTGAATACGAGGGGGCAAGGTTGCAATGGTTCTCCAAAGATGGGCGAAGTCTTCGCACTTGGGGTCGACATGGACGTGCCGTGGGTGAGCTGTTTGCTCCTTGGGGCGCCACCTATGGCGCGAAGGGTCAAGTATTTGTCGTGGATTCGCTCAATAGTCGCGTGCAGATCCTTCAACCTTGAGTATGCTGGACGAACATGTTGGGTTTGGCGCTGCCATTTAGTTTCGAACACCAGAAGTGGTTGTGGCTTTGGCTGCTCGTGCCTGTCATGGTCGTGGTTTCGTGGCGGGGTTTGGTCGGTCTTGAGCCCACCCGTCGCGTGTTGGCGTTGGTTACCCGTTCCGTCTTGTTCATTCTGGTCATCAGTTGCCTCGCCGGTGTTCAATTCGTGCTGCGAAGTGATGAATTGGCCGTTATTTTCTTGATGGACCGTTCCCATAGCGTCGGAGAGTTAACGGATCATGAGGAACAGTATGTCATCGAGAGTACCCAAAAAACTCCGCCGTCCGATCGTGTCGGTCTGATTGACTTCGCGCGCTTCGCGTATGTTCGACAGATGCCCACGCGCGGGGGTTATATGGGTCAAGAAGGCCGCCTACCGCCGATTGAGTCAGCGGAACGCACCGATGTCGCCGGAGCGGTTCGGTTGGCCATGGCCCTTTTCCCGTCGGATGCGGCCAAACGGATCGTTCTCCTTTCGGACGGAAATGACAACGTCGGCGATCTTCTCGCGGAAGCCCGCCGGGCGAAAGCGGACGGTGTTCCGGTCGATGTCGTTCCGCTGCGGTATCAACGTCGCAATGAAGTCTATTTCGATCGTTTGATCGCACCCTCCCATGCGGAAGAAGGCGAGCAACTCTCTCTTCGCATGGTGTTAGGAACCAACAAACGCGTGGGCGTAGCCATTACCCTCTATCAAGACGGTCGAGTGATTGAAGTGCCGGAGGATCGGTCTCGGGTTGAGCTTGCTCCGGGGAGTAATACGCTTGTCGTTAAACTTCCGGCCAATGCACCGGGGGTACACACCTACGACGCCGTGTTTCGACCGGACAGCGAATCTCTGGACGGCAACTCCGCCAACAACTCCGCCAGCGCATTCACGATCGTCTCCGGATCAAGCAAGGCCTTGCTCCTCACCGAACATCCCGATGAAGATCAACCCTTGTTGGATGCTCTTCGCAGCGAAAACCTCGACTTGGAGATGAAAACCCCGACAGAGCTTGGCACGTTCAGCCTTCTGCAAATGTCAAACTATTCCGCCATTCTCCTTTCCAACATTCCCGCGGCCACATTCACGGACGAACAACAACACGAGCTTGCGGTTTACGTGAAGGACTTGGGCGGTGGTTTGATCATGCTCGGAGGTGAAGAGAGTTTTGGCGCCGGCGGATGGATCGACACGCCGGTCGAAGAGGTCATGCCGGTCACGTTTGAAATCAAGCACAAGCGAGTTCTTCCCAAAGGGGCCTTGGTTCTCATCATGCACAGTTGCGAAATCCCACGCGGCAACTATTACGGAAAGGAAATGGCCAAAAAAAGCGTGGATACCGTCAGCTCCCAAGATCTCTTGGGTGTGTTGGCATTCAGCTTTTCGCCCGGTGGCACATCGTGGGAAGTTCCCCTCGACGCCAATACCAACAAGGCTGCGGTGAAGGCCAAGATCGATCGGATGCAAATCGGCGACATGCCGGATTTCGGGTCTTCCTTGCAGATGGCCTATGACGCCCTCACCAAGGGCAAAGGAAAAGATGCCGCCCAAAAACATGTGATCATCACCAGCGACGGCGATCCTCAACCACCGTCGGATACGTTGCTAAAGGCTTATGCGGATGCGAAGATCACCGTGAGTACCATCGGAATCGGTTGGGGCGCGCACGTGATGACGCCCACCATGAAACACATTGCCGAAAGCACCGGCGGCAAGTTTTATGACGCCCGAAATCCCAAACAGTTACCGCAGATTTTCGTCAAGGAGTCCAAAGTCGTCCGTAGACCCCTGATCGTTGAAGAGCCATTTCAACCGCAACTTGCGTATGCATCCAGCGAATTGCTGGCGGGGTTGGAACCGGGAAGCAGCGTTCCGCCTTTGGGCGGGCTTGTTCTCACTTCACCCAAAACCAGCCCCAACGTTTTCGTTTCTTTGGTTCGAGCCACGACCGACGGCGACGATCCGGTCCTCGCCCATTGGCAATGCGAATTGGGCAAAACGGTGGCCTTCACCAGCGGTGCATGGCCGAGGTGGGGACAAAACTGGGTGTCTTGGTCCAAGTTCGCCAAATTCTGGGCTCAGATCGTACGTTGGACCATGCGCCAAGAAGCGCCCGCCAACTTTGACGTGTATACCAAAGTGGAAGGCAACCGTGGTCGCATCGTGATCAACGCCCTTTCGCAGGACGCCCGATACCTGAATCTTCTTCAACTCGACAGCAAGGTGGTCGGCCCCGACAACAATCCGTTGTCCGTGAATTTTGTCCAAACCGGTCCCGGACATTATGAGGCCGAATTCGAAGCGGATATCGCGGGACATTACCTCGCCAGCGTGCAAGTCTCCGATCAGGGTCGCTTTAAGGGAACGATTCGCACCGGTGTTTCCATCCCTTTTTCGCCTGAATATCGAGACCTAAAGCCGAACGAAGCGTTGCTTCGTCAAGTGGCCGAGACCACCGGCGGTCGCTGGCTAGACAAACCGGCTTCCGAAGCCGACCTCTTTGGCGATCGACCGCCGCCCGTCGAAGCCTAAAGGCCCGCGTGGGAATGGATGCTGTCGTGGCTGATACTCCC
>JBBTCX010000199.1:0-7131 GCA_038043045.1 Planctomycetota bacterium
GCCGGATTACCTCCTGGAGGTCGTCGGCCAGAAGATTTAGATGCGATTGCCCTGAGGAAGCAGTGGCCGGCTAGGCGTGTGAGTTTTCCCGGCTGAAAAAGATGGATATGATATGGAATACTGAGAGGTTTCATCGGTTGGGGGTGTCAACAGGAGCTCACTAGCTTGCTGCGGATCGGAAACTATGAATGGGATGTGCCGTTCGTGCAGGCCGCGTTGAGCGGTTACAGTGACCTTCCCATGCGCAGATTGGCCAGGCGGTATGGCGCGCCGTACACGTTGAATGAAGTCGTGCTCGACAAGTTGGTGCTCCAAAAGGGGCGCAAGCAAAAGGGAATCCTTGAGGTTGCGTCAGACGACCACCCGGTCGGCGGGCAATTGATGGGGGCGGATCCGGATGTTTTCGCGCCGGCGGCCCATGCCCTGGCGGTAGCAGGTTACGATGTAATCGACATCAACTTTGGTTGTCCGGTGCGAAAAGTGCTAGGTCGTTGTCGCGGCGGGTTCTTGCTTTCCACGCCGGATGTGGCTTTGGATATTGTTCGAAGGGTGGTCGATGCCGTCGGTCGAGAAAAGCCGGTGACCGTGAAGATGCGTCGGGGCATGGACGACGATACAGAGAGTGAGCGAAATTTTTTCGCGATCTTGGACGGCGCCTTTGACGCCGGAGTCTCAGGTGTGACCGTTCATGGCCGAACCGTAAAGCAGCGCTACGTCGGGCCAAGTCAGTGGTCTTTCTTGGAAAGGGTCAAGCGCCACGTCGGCGACAGAACCATCCTCGGCAGTGGAGACTTGTTCAGCGCGGAGGCGTGCGTTCGGATGATCCGCGAGACCGGTGTCGACGGGGTCACGGTCGCTCGCGGGTGTATTGGGAATCCGTGGATTTTCTCCGATTGTCGTACGTTGTGGAGAGGTGCGGAGCTTCCACCACCGCCTTCGATCGCGGAACAGCGAGATGCCATATCGTGTCACTGGGCCGATGCGGTAGCGGTTCATGGCGCCGAGATCGCGGGGAAAATCATGCGAAAATTCGGGATCAAGTACGCCGAGCATCATCCGTTGTCACCCTCCGTGCGGGACGCATTCATTGCGGTGAAAACATCGGATGAGTTTTCGCGCGTGCTCGACGAGTGGTATGACACTGGCGGGGATTGGCCGCCGGTGACTCGGCGGGAAGGACATGGCGACCTTATCGCGGCCGGGGCGTGTGAATGAGATGTGCGACTTGCGTTTGCTGAATTCGTTTCCTTCCATTCTGCTGACTCCTTTATGATGTTGACGAGCCTGTTGTTTGAGCGACCGTGGACGTTGGGGTTCGTTCTGGTTGCGATGCAGTTCATCCTCATCGGATGTTGGTCGTGGCAAAGGACCCGCAACGCCGCCCGTTGTGTGTGGATTGGCTTTGGCCTCATTCCAATTCTGTTGATCCTATCGCGGATCGTGGTTACACCCGGCGAGCGAATGATGATCGTTTGCCGTGAACTTGCCCAAGCGGTTGACGACGGCGACATGGCGGCGATTGGTTCCAAGCTCTCGCCCAACTTCGAAGCCGGTGGATTCGATCGAGCGGAGTTACTGGTTCGTGCGGAACGTGCTTTGACACAAACCCGCGTGGACGATGAATCTCTTTGGGGATTCGACATTCGCGTGGATGGTTCCGATTCAGGGGTCGTGGAATTCACCGTGAGCGCGAGGGTTCGAACTTCGGACCTTGATTTGGGCTGGATTCATACACGTTGGCGGGTTCAGTTACGAAAGGCAAACGATCATTGGAGTGTGGCACAACTCGAACCGCTTCCGATTCCACCCCTTAATCTTCGAGAGATTCGATCGCTGTTTCGATAATCCCAATGGGGTCGCTTGAATCGCGGTGGATTCCGGGTCTTTGTCTGGACTGGCGTCGGGTAATCGACTAGAACAACCAAAGCTATGGAACCGACGTCGGCGACAGTCGAATACGCCGGGGCGACGTATGCCCCGGAAGAACCGGGCGGGGATGTGTGGGTGCTCAATTTGGGGCCTCAACACCCGGCCACGCATACCACATTGCGCCACGTGCTGGAGCTCGACGGCGAAAAAGTGCTCTCGTGCACGATTCACATCGGCTACCTGCACAGCGGGTTTGAGAAGCTCGGCGAACACCTGAATTATAATCAATACGTTGTCGTCACCGATCGGATGAACTACATCTCGCCGATGGCCAACAACATCGCGTGGCATCATGCGTGCGAGCGGCTCTTTGGGATCGATCTGACGCCGCGGTGCAAGGTCATTCGCACGATCATCGCGGAATTGGCGCGGATTCAGGATCATTTGCTTTGCGTTGGCTGCGCGGGACTCGACCTCGGCGGTTTCACGGCCTTCATGTATCCGTTCAACGCCCGCGAAGTGATTTATGATCTGTTCGAGGAGATTTGCGGGGCGAGGTTTACGACCAGTTATACGCGCGTCGGCGGCTTGATGCAGGACATCACGCCGGAGTGGCCTGGCAAAGTGAAAAATTTCTGCGCCGATGTTCTGCCGGGCGTGCTTGAAGATACGGAGCGGTTGCTGACTCGAAATCGCATTTTCCTGGAGCGAACGCGCGGGATCGGATATTTGAGCCGTGAAGACGCGATCGATTGGGGAATGAGCGGACCGTTGGCTCGTGCGAGCGGCGTGAAACGCGATCTTCGAAAAGATGAACCGTATTTGTGCTACGCCGAGAATTGGGATGGCAAAGGCAGCTCGCCGGTAGAGTTTAAGGTGCCGATCAGCAACGGCGGCGATTGCTATGCGCGGTATCAAGTTCGCCTGGCGGAAATCCGCGAAGCGATCAAGATTGTCTTGCAATTGGTGGACAATATCCCCGAAGGCCCGGTGGATGTGCTTCCGGGTGACAAGAAAACGATGCCCCGAAAGTCCGAAGTGTATTTCAGTATCGAGGGTTTGATTCACCACTTTGAGCAAGTCATGACCAATCGTGGTCATCAGCCGCCGATCGGCGAGGCCTACGGGGCCACGGAAACCGCCAACGGTGAGTTGGGGTTTTACCTCGTCAGCGACGGCGGGAATATGCCCTATCGCGCCCGCTGTCGCCCGCCGAGCTTCATCAACTATCAGTGTTTCCCGTCGCTGGTGCTCGGCCACAAGGTGAGCGACGTGATCGCAGTGCTTTCGGGAATGAACGTCATCGCGGCGGAACTGGATCGGTAATGCAAACGCCGTGCGAGGAATGGGCCGTGAGCCCGGTGGCGGTTCAGCGGCGTCCTGATTTCGGAGCCTATGTGATGGCCGTGGAACGCGTTGAGCGACTATTGCGAAGCGTAGCCGAAGCACTGGAGGCGGCGGAATTGGATTACGCGGTAATCGGTGGGAACGCCGTTGCGGCCTGGGTTTCCACGGTTGATCCGGCGGCGACCCGCGCGACCAAGGATGTTGATCTTCTCGTTCGGCGCGGGGATTTGCAGCGGATTGCCGACGCTCTACGGAAGCTCGATTTGATCCCGATCGAAGTCCTCGGCGTGCACATGTTCGTGGATCAGAAGCAACCCAATCCGAAATTGGGGGTGCATCTGGTCTTTGCCAATGAGATTGTTCGACCGCACTATACACACCCCGCGCCCGATCCATCTTCTTCGTGTCGAAGTGTTTTGGAGTTTCGAGTCGTCAACCTTTTGGAGTTGGTTGTGATGAAACTCCAGGCCTACCGCCGAGTGGATCAAGTACACATCGAGGATTTATTTCGCGTCGGGTTGATCGATGCCGAATTGGCCGCGACACTTCCGCCGGATATGTTGGATCGTCTCCGGCATGTTCGTGATACAACGGATGGGTTGGAGGAACCTCCGAAGTTTTGAAGTTCATCGAAATTCGAATGGGTGGTCGTGAGATATGTCCTGGCAAACCATCAATCGTAACGTCAAAGCCTTTGACCCCAACGCGGCGCCGCTGCTGAACGACGCCGTTCGGGAGAAAATCCGCTCCTTCTTCCCACGCTACGACACCAAGAGGGCCGTATTGCTCCCGGCGCTGCACGTCGTTCAAGACGCTCTAGGCCACTTACCCTGGCAAGCGATGAAAGAAATCGCCGAGCTCCTTGACATCCACCCCTCCGACGTGATGGACACCATCTCGTTCTACACCCATTTCTGGACCGAACCCAAGGGCGAAAAAGTCGTCACCGTCTGCCGGAGCATCAGTTGCGAAGTCATGGGCGGCGCAACCGTCATCGACGAAGTGAAACGAGTGCTCGGTATCGAGGAACATCACACCACGCCCGACGGAAAGTTCAGCCTCGCCACCGAAGAATGCCTCGCCGGTTGCGACTATGCGCCGTGCCTGCTCGTCAACGAAAAACTGCACAAGAAAGTAAAAGTCGAAGACGTGGCCAAGATTCTCGCCGACCCCGACAACGACAAACTCGGCACACCGCGCAGCGACCTCTTCGATGCCCCGAAAGCGGATAGTGCCAAAGATGTGGCATCCGACAATGGCCACGGCAAGGTCGCCGACAACGGCGCCATCGGAACAACCTCCGACGTACGGGAGATGAAGGAATCGTAGGGCGAGCCGCGGGCTTTAATCCGCGCGGCCCACAGCACGGCGCGCCCCGTGTGCCACTGCTCTTGAGCAGTGCTCCAACGATTGCGAATGATGAACCAATGGTGTGATTTCTTATGTCGACTTTTGATCCAATACTGACACGTAACCGAACCGTCGAGAATGCAACCTCGCTCCACGTCTTCGAATCTCGCGGCGGGTATCAAGCCCTGCGCAAGGCCCTGAAGATGACACCCGACGAAGTCGTCGAGGAAGTAAAAAAAGCCAACCTCAGAGGCCGAGGCGGCGCCGGGTTCCCCGCAGGAGTGAAATGGGGCTTCCTCCCCAAGGATCGAAAACGCACACTTCTTTGTGTCAACGCCGACGAATCCGAACCGCCGACCTTCTGCAATCGCGTGCTCATGGAAACCGACCCGCACCAACTTCTCGAAGGCGTCATCATCGCCGGATACGCAACGCGCGCCCAAATCGCCTACATCTATCTACGTGTCGAATTCCACGAGCAATTCCACATCCTGCAACGCGCTCTCGACGAAGCCTACGCCGCCGGTTACTTCGGCAAAAAAGTCGCGGGCAGCGATTATGCGCTCGAATGCTACATCCACCGCGGCGCGGGGGCTTACGTTTGCGGCGAAGAGACCGGCCTCATCGAATCTCTCGAAGGCAAACGCGGCTGGCCACGAATCAAACCGCCCTTCCCCGCCATCGCCGGCCTCTTCGCACAACCCACCGTGGTCAACAACGTCGAAACGCTTTCGTGCGTTCCCCATATCATCGAACGCGGTGCATCCTGGTTCACCGGCATCGGCCCGGCGCACAGCACAGGCCCCAAACTGTTCTGCATCAGCGGCCCCGTCAAAAAACCCGGCTGCTACGAACAACCCATGACTATTTCCGTCCGCGACCTCATCGAACGCGAAGAGCTCGGCGGCGGAATGTTACCCGGCAAACGAGTGAAAGCCGTCCTCCCCGGTGGCGCATCCATGGGCGTCCTCTCCGCCGACGAACTCGATATGAAATTGGATTTCGAGGATCCGCGAAAATTCGGCCTGCTAGGCCTCGGCACCGCCGCCGCCGTGGTGATAGACCATGACACCGACATCCGCATCGTCCTTCGCAACCTCACCCGCTTCTATGCCACCGAATCTTGCGGCCAATGCACCCAATGCCGCGAAGGCACAAGCTGGATGTACAAAATCGCCACGCGAATCGCCCTCGGAGCAGGCCGACTCGAAGACCTCGACATCATCCTCGAAACCGCCCGCAACATGGGCATGATGCCCGGCCTGAGCATCTGCGGCCTACCCGACGGCGCCACCTACCCCATCGAAACCCTCGTCAAAAAATTCCGCCCCGAACTCGAATCCGCCATCCGCTCCCAACCCAAAAACTCCGCGGAGTCTCTCTTGAAAGTGTTAAACTGACATGACAAAAAAAGCAATTCGAAAAGCGTCTGAAAAACTCGACACAGTGGAACAGGCTGACGTTCTCAGTCAATTAGCCGTCGTTCTATATCGATCCCTCAGCGACATGGATCAAATGGACTCCCGCGTCTTCGACGCACGGTGTTCTGAAGAACCCCGCGCCAAACCAAAAGAGAAGGTGCTCTGTGACAAATAGACATTGGCATTTCGGACTTCATCTACTTTCTTGTGTTGTTGCAGGTTGCGCGCAAATGGTCTCGACCGAGGACGATCTTCTGCCGGTGGATGATGTCGCAACGCAGGACGTTTCAAGCTCTGAATGTCGGAACGACACCGAATGTGACGACGGCATATTTTGTAACGGAAAGGAACTGTGTTTCGTAGGCAAATGCCTTGAGTCCAGTTGGCCATGCGGAGACAACTATTGCAACGAATCGCAAGGACGATGTGTCCAAAAACCAGAAACGGAACCCCCTGCACCGCAGGAAGTGGTACCTAATAGTCAGCCAGATGAGTCTGCTTCTGGCACAACGCCACCCGTAGAACAACAGGTGGATGATGGTTGCGAACTTGGCCAATCTTCGGCGATCAATGCCCCCCAAATTTTGTTGTGCTGACTCTTTTCCGTACTATTGAGGAGACGGATATTGCGACAGGATAGCTCCGCCTCGGCCCCAGCAGACACCCCCACCTTTACCTGAAGAACCAGTCACTCAACCCCCGCCTTCCTCCGGGCCACCGCAAACTGACGGGTGTGAACCGGGGTATTCGCCTGCGCTTAACGCCCCAGATACATGTTGCTCTGATCTCTTTCCATATTATCAATTGAACGGGTTTTGCGGCCTTATCCCCCCAGTCGTGGCCCTTCCACCACCTACGAACTTGACGACCATACGATCACGAATCGATGGAACAAGTAACGGTTTCGATGCTGACACCGTGTTTGTACTCACCAACGGGCAAGTATGGAAGCAAGTCGAGTATTATTATCATTACCATTACGCATATCGACCCGAGGTGATAATCGTTTTCGAAAATGGAGCATGGCACATGCAAATTGATGGCATAGATCGGTTTGTGCGTGTTGAACGATTATCTTGAATTCCACAAATTAGAGCACTTCTCTTTTTTCTGTAGCGTGTTTGCCGATAATCGTTCTGCCAGG
>JBBTCX010000200.1:0-6278 GCA_038043045.1 Planctomycetota bacterium
TCGGAGTACATCTCAAGACTTCGCTGATGCAGTTGAGCGATGGGGTCCGCGGGATGGGGATTACACAGGGTGAGAATGCCTGCGCCGGCCCAGGATGCTTCTTTTCCACAAGATCCGCGTTCGAGAACGGTGACGGAAAACCGTTCAACGGCCAGTCGACGGGCGATCGCCAGCCCGATCACGCCGCCGCCGATGATGATGCAATCCGAAGTTCTGGTCACGATCGTGTTAACTCTACTATCCGGTACGAGTTGCCGCGATCACTTCCATCCTCGGAATCCTGGAACAGTGATTAGTCCTTGTCGGAGAACTTTCGCGGCGGAGCTTGTTTGTGAGAATCGCGAGCTTTGCCTTTTTCCACGCGGACGATCCACTTGTGTCCATCCCAATGGCAGCCGCAGTCATGCCCGTGAACATGGCGGACTTCAACGATCGGTCGCTGTTCAATCACATGAACTTCGCGGCGGGCCGGATGGTGCTCATGGATGACCACATCAGGAGCGGGTCGCTCGATCACCGTCACGTGTTGTGGCGGTCGCCGTTCGACCACATGCACCTCTCGAACCGGTCTTTGCTCGGCATATGTGAATGAAACTTTGTCGCAAGCCGCACACACCAACCCGATCGAACCCACCGAAACCCATCGAATCAAACGAGACAACACATCAGTACCTCTCATGACCTCACCATCCATTCACTCAGAGCCTTCGTTGATGACAGACACCGAACCATACGACTGGTTAGGCGCCATTTTTTTACCAGCTATCGCGTTCGCAGGTACACACTCCGCCCAATCGAATCTATCGGCTCGACCCTCCAAGAAGGATGGGCCATTACGTTAGTTCGGCGGGTGAGCATCCTATAACTTCGCGGATGGAATCGTGTTGCAAATCCACTGTTCAAAACCCCTCGCGCGAAGCGGCAATTTAACCTTTTTTCTTGCTCTCGTCCAACTTTACACAACTTTGGGCAATTCGATCCACGATTCGCCGAGCGTCTCGAAATATCGATAGGGGGTAAAGGGTTCCACGCCACAGGAGTCCTCCGCGATAGATGGCCAACCAGCCTGAACGTAGCAGCCCTGTAACAACGAAAATCGTTCCAAGGGGTGCGAGCAAACTGGGAACGATCCTTCCGTTCAACCACGCGCCGTGGATTCCGGTTGTGGTGACAGCGAGTGTCACTCCAAGTGATGCCAGGACGACAGGCGATGCGGGCAGGCCCCAAAAGCTGAGCAGGAGTCCGATGAAGGGTCCGCACTCGGCCAGGAACAACCCCGTGCAGAGTGCGAAAAGGCGAATGGCGCTGAACCCGGCACCGGCGATGGCTGACTTTTCGGCGCCGCGGGCGGCCTCCATCATGGATCGATAGAGATAAAGTCCGACGAGGCCCTTGCCGTTGGCGGGGCAAGACTTCGCGCCCGATTGCTTGAGGATTCGTCCGAGGCCCACGTCGTCGATGACTTCGAGCTGCAGTTTTTCAAATCCTCCCGCGCGATCAAAAGCTTGCCGTGATACGAGATTGAAGGCTCCGATGCCAATGAAGCCGTCGGAGGCGGGGTCGGCCACCGACCACACTTTCGAAAGCGCGCAAACCAATCGGTAGGCGGTGGCAAGTCCGACGTCGAGAAGAAAGCTGGAGCGCCAGATTTCTGGAAAGATGGCCAGGTGATCTGCGCCGCGCTCCAAACAAAAAGCGATTGCGCGGCGCATGGTGCCTTGGGTGAAATGCACGTCGGCATCGCTGAAGAGTAGCCAGTCACCAGTGGCGAGGGATTCGCCGACGTGTTGGGCGTGGACTTTGCCGAGCCAGCCTTCGGGGAGATCGCGGATGTGGATGGCTTGGATTTGAGCGTGTTGGGCGGCCAGTCGGTTGATGATCGCGCCGGTCTCATCGGTGGATCGATCGTTGATGAGGATGATTTCGAGGTTGGGGTAGTCGTCGCGGAGTCGGGATTTCACGGCTTTTTCGATGTGGTCGGCTTCGTTGCAAGCGGGGATGATGAGCGAGAGCTTCGGCCAGCGGTTCGGTTCCGGTGGGCGTTGGTCCTGAAGAATTGGAACGCATCGAATGGTAAGAAGGACATGCCAAAGGGCGCGAAGCCAATAGAGCGTGCTTAACAAGAGGGCCATGGCAAGAACCCAATACGTCGTGGTCGCGGACATCGTAGGCGAAACGTAGTGGCGGGTTGTGGGGGATGCAAGGAAGGGGACGCGGGCGTCCGTTTTTGGAGTGACAGGCGGTGACACTCATTGACGGATTTTATGCAAAAAGCTGGATGTTAGCGGACGTTATGCGGTGTTTTTCTGGTCCGATAAGTTTGCTTTGTGGTGCGGGGTGGCGCAACGTAAAGCATTGTCATTAAATGAGTTGCGTGAAAATCGTGGTTCAATTGCAAACTCGCAGTGGCGCTTTACGGTGAGTTCCGGGCAGTTATTTCTGTGTGTTAATTTCGTCAGTGAGGCTGGAGGGAGCGGCGTGAAAGGTGAGGTTTGAGGAGTGGGGTTCTTGTGCCACAGTGTGGCACTTCGGCCAAGAAGCGTCCGCTCCCTGACCCTTGGCCCTTCGGGTAAAGGGCAGGCGGTCGCGGTACTGACCCGGCAGGCCGGGTTGGGTGTGGACCGCTCCATGTCTGTCGCGGTTCTGATCGGATAAAGTGCCAGTGTGTGGCACTTGTGGGAGTGACCCCCACCCTGGCCCTCTTCCTGAGAGGGGGAGGGGTGTCGGGTCGATGACCCGACGTACGGGTGACCGCTCCATGTCTGTCGCGGTTCTGATCGTCCGCCACCTTTGGCTTCGGCGAAGATGGGGCACCTTTGCGCTACTCCACCGGTAGTTTGTCCAGCCCCTCCTGCAACTGCTTGACCATGTGGGGAATGCCGATCTTGGCATAGAGGTCGCGGGATTTAACCCAAAGCTCGCGTGCGGTCTTCCTGTCACCCCGTTGTCCCGCGACCGAACCGAGGTTGGCGTACTGGCGGGCCATGCCTTCGAGCCGACCGAGCTTCTCTTCGATCGCCAGCGACTTTCGGAGGAAGGTCTCGGCTTGGTCCAGGACCCCGCGCGTCAGGTAGATCGCACCGAAGTTGCCGTAATCGCTGGCTATGCCTTCGAGCCGATCGAGCTTTTCGTTGATCGCTAACGACTTTCGGTGCATGTTCTCGGCATGGTCCAGGTCCCCGCGCGTAAAATATACGTCTCCGAGGAAGCAGTACTGGTTGGCCATGCCTTCGAGCCGACCGAGCTTCTCGTTGATCGCCAACGACTTTCGAAGCATGGTTTCTGCCTGGTCCAAGTCGCCGCGCGTCTGGTAGATCCGTCCTAGGTGGCCGTAGGTTTCGGCTATTCCTTCGAGTCGACCAAGCTTTTCCTCAATTTCCAACGACTTTCGGTGCATGGTCTCGGCCTGGGCCAGGTCTCCGCGCGTCTGGTCGATGAGTCCGAGGTTGCCATAGCCGTTGGCCATGCCTTCGAGCAAACCGAGTTTTTCGGAGATCGCCAGCGACTTTCGGAGCATGGCCTCGGCTTGTTCCAGGTTGCCGCGCGTTTGGAAGATCAGCCCAAGGTTGCTGTAGGCTGCGGCCGTTTCGGCTGTCTCGGCGTCGGGCCCGCTGATCGCCAGCCATCGCTCCAGCATTTGTTCCGCGACGCTCCAATCGCCCGTTCGGTAATAGAATTCGAAGGCCAGATAGAGCACCTGCAAATCGGTTGTTCCATCGATCGCCTTGGCGAAGTCTTGCCTGGCCTCTTCGACTCGGCCATCGAGCGCCGCTTGCGCTGCTTTACGAGCGAACGTAAGGGCGAATTCGGTGACGCGGGCGGCTTGAGCATCGGCGCGACGACTCTGAGCTTCGGCCTGTTCGGCGGCTTTCTTCGCTGCTTTCTCCGCACGCTCTACGCGCTCCACATATTCGATAGGTAGGATAATCTTCTCGCGGTCAGCGTCGGCTTTGGGAAGTTCGCCTCTGGCAAAGGCTCTGAGGTGCTTGTCGATTTCGGCCTTGAATTCGGTTTCGTCGTTGAAGAGGCGGTATAGTACGATGCGCGACGCTTCAAGTTCGCGGCGAAACTTGAGCACCTGTGCAAGTTGCGGACCCGCATCGGCCATCAACTCGGGATCGACGTGTTTGAAAAAGACGAATATCTCCGGTGACATCGCTTTCTTCCAACGATCGAGGGCGCGGTGGAACTCTTCCTCGGTGTAAGAGGAATAGGGTTTCGCATCTTCGGCGGCTTGGCCCCAGCGTCGGTGCATGGCCAGGATGAAGACGTCGCAACGGTCGATTTCTTCGTTGATGACGGCTTGCGAACGGCGACCGACGGTTGCGAGCGTGTCTTCCCATCCAAGTGGGATGAACTTGACGTTGGCACCATCGCCGAAACCTAAATTGACCAGGTCGACTTGATCCTTGAAAGCGCGCCGTTCGTCGGCGAGATCGCCTGGTGACGCGAGGAATACACGAAACTCCTTGGGTGGATTGGGCATGGATGGAGAGTGTATCTGGTCATGGGTGAACAAGCGAAGGTGAGTTGCTCTTTCAGTTTGCGGGTGAGCAACACCTCGGAATCGGTGAGGGCCGGGTTCTTCATCGGGTTGGGTTTGGGCGAAGGCTGAGCCGATGAATAGAAGAGCCAAACTCAGCGGCCAACGGAAGGAGTTCACTTTCCTGCCTTTGCGGAACCAGAATGCCCGGAAAAAGTTACAAACGACGAGATCCGTTTACGCGGAAGTGGGTTGTCCCCCATCTCCAGAGGAGATGGGCCACCCTGCCCGAACCGCACGCATTGGCAATTTGGCTCCGTTGGACATTGGGCAACCGCTCCCTCACGGTCGCGGCTCGGATTCTGAAAAGCATGCCCAATTCAGAGACACCACACTAGCGACGGGTGCAGTTTACGCGGGGCCTGGTGGATGGCAAGGTGGTGTGGGAAGGAGGTTGTGGATTCGAGTCGCGGGTTCGTGTGGTCGGTGGGGCGATGGATGAAGGACATGTGTGGCTAGGGGGTCCGTGGCAGTTTCGGTGGAAGGTTCTCAGCAACGGTCGCCCCTGTCGTGGCGAGGGACATCCACACCGTGAACGGTGTGGCTCTGAGACCACGGCTCAAGAGTAGTGGCACGCAAACCGTCCTTTCGAATCCGTCGAATCCGTGACAGATCCATCAACGTCCGCGAAAGGATGGGTGAGTTGCCCTTGGGGGATGATGGTCCTACGATAAGGCTCAAGCTTCGGCATTTGGGCGTCGAGGGGTAAGGTGCATCCCTGGTTTTCAACAGGAGACTGATCGTGAGTAACAGTGGATTCGGTGTATCGGGATTGTTTACTTCGGAATCGGTGTCCATGGGGCATCCGGACAAACTGGCCGACCAGATTTCGGACGCGCTGGTGGATAGTCTCCTGGAGCACGATCCGAAGGCTCGGGCCGCGATCGAAACGCTCGTAACGACCGGTTTGGTGGTGGTGGCCGGCGAAGTGACGGTACACACTCCGGGCGCGGAAAAGGCATTGGCCAACGTGGAGGCAACGGTCCGCCGCACGATTGAGAAGATCGGATACAGCGATCCGGATACGGGATTCGATCATCGAAGCTGCGCGGTGTTGCGAACGATTCACGGCCAGTCGCATGAGATTAGTTGGGGCGTGACCGAAGGCGAGGGGTTGCACAAGGAGCAGGGAGCCGGTGATCAAGGGATGATGTTCGGTTTTGCCTGCGACGAGACGAAGTCGCTCATGCCCATGCCGATTTATCTCGCCCATCGACTGGTCGAACGATTGGCGGAGCTTCGAGAGTCGGGCAAGATTCGGTGGTTGCGGCCCGATGGGAAGTCGCAGGTGACCGTGGCCTATGAGAACGGTGTGCCAACCAGCCTTCACACGATCGTCCTTTCGACGCAGCATACCAAGGAAGTCATCGATCCGAAGACGGGGTTCATCACTTCGGCGGCGAAGACACAGATTCGAGAGGATGTGATTCGACCGGTGGTGGAGCGAGAGTCGCTGGCGCTTTGGTCCAACGACATTGTTTTTCACATCAATCCGACGGGGAGTTTTGAAATCGGCGGGCCGCATGGCGATTGTGGATTGACCGGGCGAAAGATCATCGTCGACACGTACGGAGGTCGCGGTCGACACGGCGGTGGGGCGTTTTCCGGAAAAGATCCGTCGAAGGTCGATCGATCAGCGGCGTACATGGCCCGGCACGTTGCAAAAAACGTGGTGGCGGCGGGGATAGCGAAGCAGTGCGAAGTGCAACTGGCCTATGCTATCGGAGTGGCCGCA
>JBBTCX010000201.1:0-19544 GCA_038043045.1 Planctomycetota bacterium
AAACAACTTACGATCAAAATAAGTTTCTGCAAAAAGCCTTTTTCTTTCATAAGAGTGCCAAATAGTGACACTATGCAAAACAAAAAATTAACCAAACGAACCCACCTGAATGTGTCACTTCAACCATTCACCCCGCCCAGGTGGCCCAACTTAACGATGGCATCGGCGGTTACTCCTTGGGTTGGGAATCGTTACGATCAAACTCGGCGGAGGGTAAGAACCGATTCACGCGGAGAAACCGAGCGGAGCGTGCCGAGTTTCCGACCGGTGTCGATGAGGTCGCGGGCGACGAGAAGGGCATCCACTTCAAAGCCCAAGGTTTGGGCAAACTCGGCCGCGATGAGGTCGGCGGGGATGTACACGCCTTTAACCCTCGCCCCGCCCATCACCAGCCAGAACGGCGCGCCGCGCGAAAGCACCCGGGCACATTCGCGGATCACCGTGAACAGATCATGGAAATACGCGGCGGTGACGGTGGCCAGTCGATCCTCACCCTCTCGACGCAAGGCGGCCATCGATTCTGTCACCGTATTGGGGAGTCCGTCGGTGATGAACCCTTCGACCACTGCCTTCGAATGGGCCCGGAGTTGCAACGACGGACCAGCTTGTGAATCGGAATCCGCATACCAAGAATGATAGACCTCGTCCATGGGGCGAACGATTCGAGCATAATCGTATCGGGAAAGGTAGGGCGGCGAGGTAAGGATTCCGCCGATGGAATCGGCTTCCAGCCAGGACAAGTCGCGCGCATCTCCGCGGCGAATAGAGTTGCAAATCGGTATGGGTCGACGAAGGTCTTCCTCCATGTTGGCGAGCATCTGGGGCAAGAGCACAGATAGCGGCGGAGCTCCTTTGTGCAACCGACCGTCACTCGTGTACTGTCGAGCGACCGCGAGCATGAGTGCGGTTTGATGGAGCGGATTCGACAAAGAAGCGGCCAAGCTCTGCCAAGAATCGAGCGCTCCGAACTTGGGAAACGCGGCGAATTTCCGCGTTGCACAAAGAGTCGAAGTGACAAAGGCCATGGAGGCGCTCGCTTCGACTCCTAGGGCGGATTGGTTGTTGCGTCCGCACTCGATTGCAGTGGTGCCCGATCCGGAAAAAGGATCGAGCACGGGGTATTGGCCGAAAGATTGGTCTTGGAGACGAGCCTCTTGAAGAAAACGACGCACGAGAGCGGGCGAGAATGCTTGGCGAAGATGAAGCCAGCGATGAAACGGTTCAGCAGATGCCGTCTTGGCGGTCACCATGGACGCCAAGCTGGCGTCACGTTTTTGACGTGACCACCAGCGTCGTTCAATGGTTTCGCGCGCCGCCGTGGTCACAACGGCGCGTTCCCACTCGGCTTTGCGACCCCGCCTACTCAATGGAAACGCGACGTCGACCGAAGGAAACTTTTGCGGCGGTCAGAATGGAGAGAATCATAATCACCAAACCCCATTGGGAAACCGTCGGGATCCGATCTTCCAAACAATCCGGCGTACCGTCACCATCGGAATCCAAGGTGTCGTCCGCACCGGGACATAGGTCGCAAGGATTTCCGACGCCATCGCCGTCGGACTCATCCTGGCCGACGTTAGAATCTGTTGGACAATTGTCGCAGACGTCACCAATGCCATCACCGTCGGTATCCTGTTGCCCGGGATTGGACACGGTAGGACAATTGTCACAACTTGAATCGTCGCTGTCGCCGTCTGGATCACCGCCGCAGGCTGAACTTGGTCCCTGTGGGAACCCACCCTGCGCGACACAACAACCCGGATCGAGGATTTGGCAAGCCCCGCCGCCCAAACAACAGGCCTCCGGTGCGACGCAAGCGGCAACGCCACTGGTCGATCCACCTTGTGCAACGCAACACGGAGCCGCGAGGATTGTACAGGTTCCGTCGGGAAGGCAACATGCGGAAGGCAAAGTGCAAGTGCCACCGCTTGGCGTTCCGCCTTGATCCACGCAGCACACGGCGTCGAGGTTCGAACAAGTTCCGTTGGGCAGGCAGCACGATTGCGCCGCAGTGCACGATTCCCCGGGGTTCACATTACCGCCTTGGGCGATGCAACAGGCCGGGTCGAGGTTGGTGCAGCTTCCATTCGGCAAGCAACAGGCCGTCGAAGAAGTGCAAGTGCCACCGCTTGGCGTTCCGTTTTGATTCTCGCAACAAACCGGGTCCAGGTCCGTGCATGTACCGTCAGGAAAACAGCATGACTCTGTTGCCGTGCAAACGTCGCTAAAAGACGGTATGCCGCCCAGTACACAGCACACCGGGTTTAGGTTCGTGCAACTTCCATTGGGCAGACAACAGGCAAATTGTGTGGAGCACAAACCACCAATCACCGATCCACCCTGGGCGATGCAGCAGACGGGATCAAGTTCCGTACAAGAAACATCGGGCAAGCAGCATGATTCTGCCCCCGAGCAGGGTACGTTCGGATTAACGATCCCTCCTTGAGCCGTGCAGCAAGTGGGGTCAAGATTCTCGCACGTGCCATTCGGCAGGCAACAACCCGTTGGTGACGAGCAGGTCCCATTATTCGGCGTTCCGCCTTGATCCACGCAGCACACGGCGTCGAGGTTCGAACAAGTTCCGTTGGGCAGGCAGCACGATTGCGCCGCAGTGCACGATTCCCCGGGGTTCACATTACCGCCTTGGGCGATGCAACAGGCCGGGTCGAGGTTTGTACAGCTTCCATTCGGCAAGCAACAGGCCGTCGACGAAGTGCAAGTGCCACCGCTTGGCATTCCATTCTGATTCACGCAACAAACCGGGTCCAAATCCGCGCATGTGCCGTCAGGCAAACAACAGGACTCTGTGGCCGTGCAGGTTTCGACAAAATCCGGGAAGCCACCTTGCAGCAGACAACAAAGCGGATCGAGGTTCATACAACCCCCATTGGGAAGGCAGCAGGCGACCTCGAATGAGCACGGAGCGCCGAGTGACGATCCGCCTAGTGCCAAGCAGCAAACCGGGTCAAGCTCCGCACAAGAACCATTTGGCAAACAGCAGGCTTCAGACGCGGTGCACGATTCTCCCGCATACACACTACCTCCTTGGGCCATGCAGCAGGATGGGTCAAGGTTCGTGCAGGTGCCGTTCGGAAGACAACAGGCTTCGAGCGTGCACGATCCAACCCCAGGAGTGCCACCCTGTTGCACACAACAAAGAGGATCTAGTTCTTGGCAAGAGCCTCCGGGGAGGCAACATTCCGCCGGTTGGGTGCAGATCGAACCTGGGCCTTGAGGGAATCCACCTTGTGCCAGGCAAGCGGCGGGAGTCGACGGCGTACACGTACCATTTGGTAGACAACACGCTTCGGGGAATTCCGGGCAAAGGTCATCCCGACCGTCGAGATCGTTGTCGCCGAGACAGATGGACCCCGGTCCCTGTGGAATACCCCCGAACTTGGCCGTGCATTCGACGGCCAGGACAGAAATGCATGTTCCGTCGGGTTTGCAACAGGCCTCCGGCTCTGGAATTTCGCAAAGGTCATCCTGCCCGTTGAAGTTATTATCGCCCAAACAAACCGATCCCGGACCTTGGGGAAAACCGGCTACTTTGCCTACACATTGGTCGGGTGTCGTGTCCACGCACGTGAGGTCGGCCAAACAACACGCCTGCGGCAGGTCGCAAAGGTCGTCTCGATTGTTCCCATTGCCATCACCGAGGCAAAATGTACCCGCGCCGGCGGCGGCACCGCCGATTTCCGCGCAACAGGTTGGATCAGTATCCTGACAATTACCCATCGAAAGGCAGCAGCCTTCGGTCGCACCACAGATGGACCCCGGTCCGTAAGATGTTCCACCCTGAGCGTCGCATTCCAAGGACAAGAGGTCCATGCAAAAGCCGTCCGGAAGACAGCAAGCTTCGACCCCGCCGCGCAAGATTTCTTGGAAACCCAACCGAAGCCATCCAACCAGGTCCTGCCCCTGAATTTTCTTGCCTTCCACAGGAATCCGAGTGTTTGAGAATTGTGATTCCCTCAGAGCCTGGTCACCATGCGAAAGGGTAACTCGGGAACCACGGTCCGCCGATCGCCCGGTTATCCCCAAGGTTGGCCGGCCGATCGCGCCAACCAGCAACAAAACGAATAACCCGCGCTTAACATGTTTGGACTTCATTTCCGCTTCCTCCGTGCACCGAACCGCTGTGGCATATTGATTCATGCGGGTTGTAAGTCACATCCCCGGCATTGCGCCACCCCATCCCCATTGAACCTCGGGGGCGGATGTTACCACTTTGACAAACAGCACGCAATGGAAAACCCGTATGATCTACGTAAGACTCCGAATGTCTCGCTTTCAAGACTTCGGTGATGATAATCGTATGTTGGAGCGCACGTGGTGCGCTGTGGCGCCCCATTCCGAAGCGCATAGCGAACAGACCTGACGATCGAGCTCGGGGTAAACGAGGAGAAATCATGTTAACCACGCTCAGTTTGGCCTCATTCTTTCTTGTCTGGACTTCTTCCGCACTCGCGGAAGACCCGGTACAGGAAGACGCCATTCGGACCGCGACTCAGTTCATGCAACACGTCGCGGACGGTCAATACAAGGAGGCCTGCGACATGTTTCACGGGCACTTGCGACAGACCATGTCACAAACAGAATTGGAATCCATGTGGGTTGCGGAATCTCGCTCGCTCGGACCTTTTGTGGGACTAGGCCCGGCAAACGTTATTACGAAGGAAGGCGAGGTGGCCGTTCAAATCCAATGCGCCTGGCAAAAGGCTCCAAGGACTTTGATCGTGACGCTGAATCAGGACAAGAAGATCGTTGGAGTTCAGTGGGTTCCGCATGAAGATCCCGCCAAAGCTCCCCAATGGACTCAACCACCGGTTCCACCTTCAGTAAAGGAATTGGAAGTCACGGTGGGGAAGGAGCCTTGGCTTCTTCCCGGGACTTTGACGTTGCCCGCGAATACGGCGGTTCGAGCCGGCATCGTGTTCATCCATGATTCGGGTCCGCAAAACCGGGATGGAAATACGGGGGTTAATACGCCTTTTCGCGATCTTGCGCATGGACTGGGAGGGAAAGGAATCGCCACGCTTCGTTATGAGAAGCGGACACGGCAGTTTCCGGAAAAGATGGCTGAGAAGCCCTATACGGCCAAGGAAGAATTCATTGAGGATGGGTTGGAAGCGCTGCGTGCGATTCGAGAACGTCCAGAATTAGAGGCGGTGCACATTTACCTGGCGGGTTTTGGTCGTGGCGCCACGCATACTCCTGAGATTGCGGAAAGAGACGGCCAAGTGGCGGGGATGATTCTTTTGGGGCCTTCAGGGCGCTCTACGGAGGAGTCTTTGCAGGATCAGCTCGATTACGGCGAGACCCTATATGGCGACCCGGGTGCCAAGGAGATGATTTCCCAAATTCGTGAGAAGTTGCACGCGTTGCGCACCCGAACTCTTGGGGCCGACGACAATCTTTATGGATTGCCGAACACGTACTGGTACGACTTATGTGATCGTGATGCGGAGATTCCGATTCAAAAGGCGGCGTCTTTTCCCGGAAGAATTCTTGTCGTGAACTGTGGACGGGATTACGGTGCAAACTTGGAAGATCATCGCTTATGGCAACTGGGCTTGAGCAAACATCCCGACGCGACGTTCAAGTTTTTTGAGGATTTGAACCGCGCCTTTGGAAAAGGTAAGTCGAAGGCGACGCCCATGGAATACTTCGGCCCCAGACCAGTGGATCCGGCGGTGATCGGCTTGATCGGCGGTTGGTGCTTGCAAGCGGCGACGAAATCGGCGGATAAGAAACCATAGGAAAACAACGGCGAGACACATCAGTGCCGACCGAGGTTCATGTTCGCGTCCGCGTGAATGACCGATTCGTGGTCATCTACGACGGAGAGTGCGCCTTTTGCATCGCTCAGATCGAACGCATTAAGAAGTGGGACGTCAACCGCACGTTTGAATGCGTCCCACGACAGGCGGATGGAATTCTTGAACGGTTTCCCGAACTGGCTGAGGGCGACTTCAACACCGGTATGCGCGTCATTGCACCGAGTGGTCGAATCCACGTGGGAGCCGACGCGGTTTATGAAATTGCCCGACGACTGCCGACAGTGCGTTGGCTGGCGTGGGTTTATCGCGTTCCTGGATGTCATCAAATGGGAAAGGCGATGTATGCTTGGGTTGCGGCTAACCGCCAATCACTGGGTCGCTGCCGACCGGACAATACTTGCGGAAAGTGAGCAAGTTTAGAGCACGAAACATTTCAGGGAATGTCAACGCGCAGCAGACGCGGATCGGTTTTAGCGGCTCCGCAACTCCAGTTTACCCTCGCGGCATGAACGACCGCAACGATTTCATTGCAACCGCCAACCGCATCAACCGATCGCGGTGACAACCGCTTTCACTTCGGTGTAGTTCGACAAAGCATATTCGCCGAGTTCACGCCCGATTCCGCTCATTTTGAATCCACCGAATGGAATCGCGGCGTCGAACACGTCATAGCAATTGACCCACACCGTGCCGGCTTTAAGCCCGGCGGCAACCCGGTGAGCCTTATTCGCGTCTTTTGTCCAAACCGCGGCGGCCAAACCGTACACGGTCTTGTTGGCGCGACGGATCAGTTCATCCATGTCGTCAAAGGTCAAAATCGACATCACCGGTCCAAAGATTTCTTCCTTGGCGATCTTCATTTCGTCGCGGACGTTGTCAAAGATCGTCGGCTGCACGAAGTAGCCGGCGCGATCCAACTTGCCGCCGCCGGTGAGACAACTGGCCCCGTCCTTCTTGCCGGAATCGATGTAGCCGAGGACTTTTTCGAATTGTTCTTGCGACACCTGAGGGCCTTGCGTGGTGGCCTGGTCAAACGGATCGCCGACTCGTTGTTTTTTCGCACGGTCGGTGACGATGTTGACCACGTCACCGTGGATTTTCTTCTCAACAAACAACCGAGAACCGGCGCAACAACACTGTCCTTGATTGAAAAAGAGGGCGAAATAGGCATTTTTCGCGGCGTTTTCGACATCGGCGTCGGCGAAAATAATGTTGGGGCTCTTGCCGCCGAGTTCGAGCGTGACGCGCTTTAGATTCGACCTTCCCGCGGCCTGCATGATTTCCATGCCCACTTCGGTGCTGCCGGTGAAGGCCACTTTGTCGATGTCCATGTGCGAGGCAATGGCACCGCCGGCGGTCGGACCGAATCCGGGAACGACGTTAATAACTCCCGGCGGGTAACCCGCTTCCATTGCAAGGTCCGCGATGCGAAGCGCGGTCAGTGGCGTTTGCTCCGCCGGTTTCAAGACAACGGTACAACCGGTGGACAACGCGGGACCCCATTTCCAAGCCTGCATCAACGCCGGGAAATTCCAGGGAATAATTTGACCCACGACGCCGACGGGTTCATGCCTCGTATAGGCATGATAGGGCCCATTCACCGGCAGGACCTTTCCGTGAATCTTGTCGGCCCAGCCGGCGTAATAGCGATAGCAAGCAATCGTAAGCGGTATATCGGCGCTCAAAGAATCTCGAATCGGCTTGCCGTTATCGAGCGTTTCCAGGGCCGCAAGTTCTTGAATGTTTTTTTCCATGAGGTCGGCCAGTTTGTACATCAACCGCCCACGCTCCGAGCCGCTCATCTTCGACCACGGGCCGGATTCGAACGCCTTGCGAGCGGCCTTGACCGCGAGATCGACATCGCCCTTATCGCCTTCAGCCACCTGACAGATGGTGTCACTTGTGGCCGGGTTCACCGTCTCGAAAGACTTGCCCGAAATGCTATCGACCCATTTTCCGTCGATGAGCATTTTCTGGTTCTTGACCTTTGGCGCGCTGATTGTTGGTGCCGTTGCCGTCGCGGTTGCCATGATGCAATCCTCCGCCCCTTGTGGGGCTCAAACCAGTTAACCACCTTCGCTGATCAACTCCGACCTGCGAGGTTTCCGCCCAAATCAAGGCGAAAAGACCCATTTACATGCAAGCGATTCTAACGTCAGAGCCTCCAACAGGCAAATCCATCTCCAAACTCGCCGAGTTCATTGGCACCTCTTCTCCAATTCAATCGAGAAAACCGTTCGCTACCTTACAAGTTCTCCTCGAACAGCCGATAAACGACACGTATCCCATTCGGTCGAACCCGAAAGGCATACAGGTCGGGGTCATTCGAGAGGAGAGACATTGTGTCTCCAAAGTACCGCTCCGGCTGCGCCAAAATCTTGGGTTCCCGACGAATTCAACTTGTCCTCAAGGCCGGTCGCCACAATATCCGTCATTCCATTTCGGGTCAACTTCCGCTTCAAGGATGACCGCCGATGTTGCGTCCGACCGACCCTATTCAAGTTCTCGTCGTCGATGACGATCCGCACATGACCGTGTTGCTGGAAACGGTTCTTTGCGACCACGGGTTTGACGTCATTACAGCCGCCGATGGCCAAGCCGCCTTTCAGATCATCTTGGAAACCGGACCGCCGCTGGTCCTGACCGATTGGAACATGCCGCGACTTAACGGACTGGAACTTTGTCGACACGTTCGCGCGAGTGAGGGCGTCGGTTTCACCTACGTCATGATTCTATCCGCCAACAAATCCGTCGAGGAATTGGCCATGGCGTTCGACGCCGGCGCCGATGATTATCTCACCAAGCCATTCGATCGCCGTGAGTTACTCTGTCGACTGAATGCCGCCGAGCGAATCATTCGCCTCGAAGCCTTCTATCGCCACCAAACCGTTCAGATTCACAAGGTCAACGGTGAAATTGCGGTGACCAATTCCAAACTCCAACGTCTTTCCCGTCGTCTCCAAACTTCGCGGGATGAAGCCCAACGATCCGGTCTGGAAGCCCAACAAGCCAATCGCGCCAAAGGCGAATTCCTAGCCAATATGAGCCACGAAGTTCGCACTCCCATGACCGCGATTCTCGGGTACTTGGATTTGTTGGACCCGACCGTTTCCCCAGAAGTCGATGACACCGAACGAACCGAAGCCTTCCACGCCATCCGACGCAACGGGGAACATCTTCTTCAAGTCATCACCGACATTCTCGACCTGTCCAAAATCGAATCCGGGGTGATGACCAGTCATCCTTCGCCGTGTTCCGTGGTGACCTTGGTGGAAGAAATCGCCACAACCCTACGCTTGCGAGCTCTTGCCAAAAACGTAAGCCTGGTCGTGGAATACAATTGGCCGCTGCCGGAGAGGATTCATGTGGACCCAACTCGTCTGCGCCAAATCCTTCTCAACCTGGTGGGAAACGCCATCAAATTCACCGAAAAGGGCGGTGTTCGAATCATCGTGTCCTTCCATCCGCGAGAAGACTCACCCGGCGATATTTCTCTCTCCGTGACAGACACCGGCATTGGCATGACCTCGGAACAAGTGGGCATGTTGTTCCGTCCCTTCGTGCAAGTCGATCCTTCCTATAGCCGACGGTTCGAGGGAACGGGTCTGGGACTGTATATCGCCCAACGACTCGCCCACATGCTCAACGGCACCCTCTCCGTGGAAAGCCAATCCAACGTGGGCAGTACATTCACCTTGACCCTTCCCGTATACGAATCGGCCAACGCGCGCCTACTTCACCGGTTTCCGGAATCATCCGCGTCTCTCCAGGTGTCGATGCATGGCACTATGAAATCCGCTTCCGATTCACCGAGCATTCTGGCGGACAACCTAATCCTCCTGGTCGAGGACAACCTCGACAACCAAAAACTCCTGACCAGAATCCTTCGCAACGCCGGCGCCGACGTGACCCTCGCCGAGAATGGAAAAGCGGCGATCGACGCCGTGCAAGAAGCGGTTTTTCGAGATCGCCTCTTCCATGTCATTCTCATGGATATGCAAATGCCGGTGATGGACGGCTTTGAAGCCACCAAGTTACTGCGTCAAGAGGGGCGCACCCTCCCGATCATCGCCTTGACCGCCTTCGCCCTGTCCAGCGACCGAGAGCGGTGTCTACAAGCCGGTTGCTCCGATTTCGTCACCAAACCGGTCAACCGCTTGCAATTGATGCAGACGATTCGCAAGCATGTTAACCTCGCCGCCTCAGACTCAGCGGATCATTCCGCTTTTCAAAAAGCCATTCGATCGACCTTGACAATAGCAACGTGATTCGGAACACCCCGTCATCAACTCGTGAGCCGGAACAAGAACAAATCCTGCACGAATCCCCTTTACCGGACCTCACAATCTTCCGAAAATTGTCGATTCTTGGATAATCTTGCTCAAAAAAGGACCTCCCGGTTGCCTCGTGGTTGACCTTAAGAGAAAATCCCTAGAGGTTCTCGTGGGCCGTCGCGGCATCCGGGTAGGCAGTGCATGGCGACTCCCAGACCCATACGATACGATTTCGACCAGGCGGCGCGAAAAGGAAAAGGCACGGACTATGACGATACAACGGAATCCCTTTCCGTCGATGAACGATGGGACCATTGCCGCCACCGCGACCGCGCTGGCGAACCCCGTCACCGATCAATCCGAAGCGGTCCCCCGCGAGAACATCCGCGAGACGTTCGAATCTATTATCGTTGCTCTGATGTTGGCCTTTGTTTTTCGGGCCTTCATCGTTGAGGCCTTTATCATCCCCACCGGTTCAATGGCTCCTTCCCTTTATGGCGCACACGGAACCATCGTCTGCGAGGATTGCGGATGGGAATTCGCCTATGGCTTACTAGACCCCGCCGAACAACCGCGAAAGTCCGAACCCGCCGTCGGCAACAAGTCCAAAGCCCTCTGCCCAAATTGCTCCCACGTCAATGCCGATTTGCGAATGAACGACGATGCCCGAAACGCCGAATCGGGCGATCGCATCCTGGTTCTCAAATGGCCTTTGGCATTTACCAACTGGCTTCTCGGACCGACTCGCTGGGACGTGACCGTCTTCAAGAATCCTGCCAACGGCGTAGAGAACTACATCAAACGACTCGTCGGTCTGCCCAACGAGGTCCTGATGATCGTCGATGGCGATATTTACACAGCCCCCGCTTCCCAACTATCTCCGCGAACGATAGTCGAATTGAAAGACTTCGTAGCTCAAAAACATTTGTTACTGAGCGGAAAAGAGTCCGGTATTCTAACCAGGGTCTCCGACGAAACCCTCTCCGAACTCGATGAACGACTCACCATCGCCCGAAAAACCCCCGAAGCACAAGAGGCCCTCTGGTTCAATGTCTACGATCATGACCATTTGCCCAAGACCGTGGACGCATACCAACCACGCTGGCTCGCTGGTCGCGGAACCTCGTCCCCGTGGGACGCCAAGGGTCGAAAGGTCCGTTTTCGAGGATTGGACGTTCCCCCGGATACCCTGGAATTTGGCGGTAAGTCCATCGCAGCCGCTTACGCCTACAACATGCCCAAGTCAGATGAGCGCCAGCCTCCCGTCAACGACCAGCGCGTTCGTTTCGTTTTCACGCCACAATCTGAACAAGGGTCGATGGCCGCTGAGCTTTCCAAAGGCTCGCGGAAATTCCGCGCTACCCTGAACATGGATGGCCGGGTTTCCATTACCGAACCCGATTCTAACCCATCCCAGGAGGACTCCATTCACTTGGAAACCCGACTCTCCCCCTTTTCCGTGAATCGACCCGTCGCGGTTTCTTTTGAAAACGTCGACTACCGATTATCCCTCCACGTTGATCAGCGAGAAGTGCTCGCCTCCTCTACCGAACAGGGCTCCCTCAACTTTTACGGACCCGATGTGCACGGGCTAAGAACCAAATCCCTGAAGTCCGCTGTTCCACCTCGCCTTTACGGCGAGCGCGCCGCCTTCGACATCTCTCACTTAGTCATCGAACGCGACATCTATTACTACCAAGCCACCTTGCGGGAATCGAAATGGAGCGATGGCGATCGCGCCTGGGGCACCACGGGCAACCCGATCTTTCTTCGCGAAGGCGAATATTTCATGCTCGGCGACAACAGCCCCAGAAGCCAAGACTCCCGCCTCTGGGGCGACATCAACAACAACAAATACCTCCAAGAACGCGGCGATGCCTATCAACTCGGCACCGTCCCCGAAGACCAACTCATCGGCAAAGCCTTCTTCGTCTATTGGCCGGCCCCACAACGAGTAAGCTGGCTCCCCATCCCCAAAGCCTGGGGCATCATCCCCGACGTCGGCCGCATGCGCTGGATACGGTAACCTGACTTGACCCCAATTTATGTAGAGTGGTTTCGTGGTTTGCCGCAGCCTTGAAACGCCCAATGAGGGAATGAACCGATTAGTTTCCTCGCTGAATGTTGTATTTTCTCAATCGATATCGAAGGTTGTCCCGGGTCATTCCCAGCGCTTCCGCCGTCTTGGTCTGGTTCCAAAAATTCGCTTTCAGGGCTTCCAAAATCATGTTGCGTTCATCGCCGTTTGGTGCCTCAACTTTTGATTCGAAGGCCCGACCAGAACCCGCGCCCGTAATCTCCGCCGGCAAATGATTCGGGAGAATCCTCGGTCCATCGCACATCAACACTGCTCGTTCAATGACGTTGGCAAGCTCCCGGATATTCCCAGGCCAAGGGTAACCCATCAGCACCGCCTTCGTCTCGGGAGTGACCGTGCGAACCGGCACACCAACCTCATGGCTCGTCACCTTTGCGAAATGATCCGCCAGAAGTGGAATGTCCTCACACCTCTCCCGCAAAGGAGGCAACGTCAGCGGAAACACATTCAGCCGGTAAAACAAATCCTCTCGAAACCTCCCCTCCAGAATCGCTTTCTTCAAATCACGATGGGTGGCCGCTATGACGCGCACGTCGCACGCGATGGTCTTCGTTCCACCTACTCTCGTAAATGCACGCTCTTGCAGCAACCGGAGGAGTTTCACCTGAGTCGACGGACTGATATCGCCAATCTCGTCAAGGAATAAGGTTCCCTCATCGGCCAATTCAAAACGTCCGAGGTGCTGAGCGATGGCACCCGTAAACGCACCTTTTTCATGGCCGAACAACTCGCTCTCCAGCAACGTCTCCGTCAGGGCCGCGCAATTGACGGCCACAAACGCCCGCTTGGCTCGAGGCGACGCGTTGTGAATGTATTTGGCGAAGAGTTCTTTTCCGGTTCCTGTCTCTCCGAGCACCAGCACCGTGGCGTTCGTCGGGGCGACACGTTCCGCCAAGGTCAAGACCTTGGCGAGCGCGGGGGATGCTCCAACGATATTGACCGAATCCAACAACGAACCGCGCCACGCACGATTTTCTCGTTTCAAATTCTCATGGGTTTGGGCATTGTGCATCGCGGCCGCCGCAAGATTCGCAAACGTGCGAAGCAGTTCCACGTCTGAATCCGTAAACACTCCTCCATGTAGTGGATTCAGCACCTCGACCACGCCGATGATGTGCGATTGATAGATCATTGGCGATGCCACCAAACCCCGAGTGTGAAAATGACTCTCCGCGTCGATCCCCGAGAAAAAATCTGGATCCCGCGAAACGTCGTCGACCTTCTGGGGTATACCGGTTTTCAGAACATGACCTGCGATCCCCAGATGGGCGTCAAATTCCTTCCCCACCAACGATGGCCCCTGCTCCCCCACTGCCGCCGCGAAGGTCAGCTTCTGTCCGCGAGGATCATAAACCAACACGCTGGCTGCCTCCGCCGCCATGACCGCCACCGCCGACCGAGCGATTCGTTCTAGGACCACGTCCAGTTCCAAAGTCGAATTAATAACCGCCGAAGCTTCCGCCAGGGCCTTGAAAGACGCAACCGATCCAGCAAAAGACGTGATTCCCATGTTCAAAAATCGGTTCGGATGCTGCTAAACCTTCAAACTGCTTGGCCTGACAAGGCTCCCTTTATCGGCGGAGGATTTCTTGTCGGGCAGGCAACAGGCAGCGGATGCATCTACCGCTACGGCGATTCGTTGGTTTTCATTTCCTCGAAGAGCCGGATGGTCAAGCAGAAGTATTGCGGGTGGCATTTGGTGAAGGACAATTTGGCATCGTCGTGCCACTGATTGGGGGCCTCGCGAGCGCAGATTTCATCCGAAAAATCCCGCCGTCCATCAAATTCTCAGGGACGACCCATGAAATATCCGGAGTAAGGGGCGGAGGAAACTTGGGAGGCGGGGTCGCAACATCCGTTCATTGACGGAATCGGGCGATAAACCGTCACCGCGCCCGACAGTACGGCCACGACAGCCGCAATCTGACGCACCCTGGCACGGGTGTGCTGCGCGACGAAGCTGCTGCCGCATCCGAGGATCGTCATGGCAGGTACGGCGCCTGTGCCAAAAGCAAGCATGAGCAAAGCGCCGTGAACCGGTTCGGCTGCGGTTAGCGACATCGCCAGAAATGCATGGACCAGACCGAAAGTTAGGACCCGTTGGCCATACCGGCAGGGAATACCGTCCGACCGCCGTGTCGGGTTCGATTGTCTCACGAGGCCCGACGACGACGGCCAAATACTGCAGTCTCGGCAGCGACGATCAGTCGCCGGAGTCGGAAACCAATCTCTGAAATAGGGCGAAGTCCTCCAAATCTACATCGCCGTCGTTGTCGAGATCAAAACAGGGACATCCGGGAACAGGAACGCCCGGACCGGAAAAGCAGACCTCAATGAAGATCTCGGATTCCTCTATGACCAAATCACTATCAAGATCGCTGTCTGGAAAAAATCGCACGCTTCCCGCCTGTCCGTTGCGAAAACCAACTCCTCCACCAACTGGGATATGAGAACGCACCAGGTTTTCGTTGCATGTGTAGATAGCGATACGTCCGCCGCCACCTCCGCTTGACCCTGATACTCCATCGCCTCCGTTGGACATGGTCGATCCACTTCCTGAAAGCGTGCCGCACTCCAAGAAGACGCTGCCTACCGAACCGGTGATCATTCGCTCGCAACGGAGTTCGCAGGATGCTTGTCATTCTTTCGCGCTGTCGACCGGCCAAGTTTGAAACATTCGAGCGAGGAGTTCCATGGGTAAACCGACAACGTTGGTGAAGCTGCCGCGTATCTCGGCGACGAAGGGGTCGTGTTCATCTTGTATGCCGTAGCTGCCGGCTTTTCCCTGCCAGGAGTTCGTGTCGAGATATTCTTCGATTTCCGATTCGGAAAGGTGACGCATGGTGACAGCGGTTACGTCGTGTTGGATGAAACGTGTGCCGGAATGGGCGTCCATCAGCGTGAGGCCGGTGATGACATGGTGTGTCGTTCCCATGAGGGCCTGAAGCATTTTTTTTGCGTCGGAGCGATTGACCGGCTTGCCGAAGAGAGCGTTGTTCAGACACACGACGGTATCTGCGGCGATGATGAACCCTTGAGGAACTAGCTCCGCGACACTCTTGGCTTTGAAGTAGCTAATCGCTTCGGCGTGCGCGGCTGGTAACATGGAAGTCGGCGGTAAGACCGGTTCGTCATGCCGCGGGGCGATGACTTGGAATTGGTAACCGGCGCCGGCCAGCAATTCGCGACGACGCGGGCTGATGGAGGCCAGGATGAGCGGTTTTGGGTAGGGATTCAACGTTTTCCTCAATAGTCTGGAACAAGGGCTGACATCGGAATAGTGGCGAATCCGATGCCTTGTGACAAGGTCGTTCCATGCGGGAAATGAGGGCGAACTTGTCACCCGACCAAGAGAGACGGAAGCGCGGCGACTTGCCTTGAAGTCGGAACCACCTAAGATCGATTCCCAGTTATGGTGATCCCATCGATCACCGCAGACCCGGTTTGGGGGAAGTTGAAGGAGCGGTTGCTGGACGATCGCGGGGTTGTCCACGCCACCGGTCTGTGGGGGTCGTCTGCGCCCATGGTGGCCGCCCATGCGGCGGCAAGTCAACCAAGGGTTTTCCTATATCTCACCGCACATGCTGAGCAGGCAGACGATGCCAGGGATGATCTAGAGCTTTTCTTGCAACGGGGATGTGAACTTTTTCCGGCGTGGGAGACATTAGCCGGAGAAGGTGCGTCGGCCAATGAAATCCAGGCCGAGCGAATTCGAGTTTGCAATCTGTTGCAACGCTGGGCCAGGAGTCATGACGGTATTCGCCCGACCCAATTGGCCGAAGATTCGGCGACGACGCGTCCGGTTTCAACATCGGAAAACGGCAGTCTGGGGAATGCAAAAATCACGTTGTCCAAACGTCGCCGCCTTGGAAGTCGAGAACCTTCATCATCCCCCTCCGATTCTTCCAAGGTGCAACCCTCGCTGGTGATCGTGGTCCCTGTTCAGGCTTTGATGCAGCCGGTGCCGACGAAGGAGTCGTTGGCTCAATCCACGTTGCATTTGCGGAGCGGCGGTTTGGCGAAGGATCAGAAGGTCGGCAACAGACGACAATCCTCGGTGATTGATTCGCCCGATGCGCTCTTGTCGTGGGCGATGGAGCGTGGTTTTGAGCGGTTGGACATGGTGGAGTCGCCGGGGGATGTGGCCCGACGTGGAGATATAGTTGATCTCTTTGTGCCCGGCGAGGTGAATCCTTATCGAATTCAGTTTGGTTTCGATCAGATTGAATCCATCCGGCGGATTGACATCGGCACGCAGCGTTCGCTGGAGACGTTGCCGGATGTATCCGTGACCGCGATGCCCAGTGATCCCGCGGCGTTTTTGTCTGCTTCGACGAACATACTTTTTGAACATTTGCCTTCCGACGCTTGCATTGTGCTTGACGAGCCAGCGGCCATTCAGGAAATGGGGCGGACGCTGGAGCATAGAATCGGAGTGTCAGCGGGATTGTACTCCGTGGCCCGGGTGCTCGCGGGTATCGATGGATTTCGCCAACTTCACTTGACCCGATTTCCGCCCGCGGCGACTTCAGATGAAGCCGTTTTTGATTTTCGTGTCACGTCGTTGACACGTTTCGAGGGGGAATCCTCGGCGGTGATCGAAGAATTGCGCCGAACAGCCAAGGACCAAGGGGTCCACATTTTTTGTGATACCGACGGTGAGCGACAACGCCTCTTGGAGATGTTGGGTGGTGGTGGATCGGTTGAGACTTCGTCGATTCAAGTGCATCGCGGTTTGTTGCATCGCGGATTTGAGTGGACCGCGACCAAAACCGTGGTCATATCCCACGATGAGATTTTTCGCCGACAGCGGCAGCGACGGCGAATTCGGCGCGTGTATGCGGGGAGACCGATCGAGTCGTGGGTCGACCTGAAACCCGGTGAACCCGTCGTCCACGTCATGCATGGAATCGCGGTGTATCGCGGGCTGGTCAAGCTGCGGAAGGGTGATTCCAAACAGCAGGAAGAATTTCTGACTCTTGAATTCGCCGAGCGGGCGGTTCTGCACGTTCCGTGTTCACAGATCGATCTTGTCCAAAAGTACATCGGGGCCGGCGGGCGGAGACCGACGCTTTCCACATTGGGTGGGAAGCGCTGGGCGAAAGCCAAGGAGCAGGTGACCGACGCCGTTTCGGATTTGGCGGAATCCCTTTTGCGAATTCAAGCGGCTCGGGCGGAGTCGTTTGGAACAGCTTATCCCGCTGACACGGAGTGGCAGCGAGAGTTCGAAGCGTCCTTTCCGTATGACGAAACGGAGGATCAACTGACGGTGGCGGCCTCGATTCGAGATGACTTGACGCGCGCTCGCCCGATGGATCGGGTGGTGTGCGGAGACGTGGGGTATGGCAAGACCGAGCTGGCCATGCGGGCGGCGTTCAAGGTCGTCGAATTTGGTCGACAGGTGGCTGTGTTGGTTCCCACGACGGTTCTTGCTGAACAACATTACGAAACGTTCAAAGAAAGGATGAGTGATTATCCTTTTTCCATTGGGTGTCTTTCACGGTTTCGGCATGCTGGCGAGCAAAAGAAAATTCTCGATGCCATGAAAAAGGGTCAACTCGATTTGGTCATTGGAACGCATCGGTTGCTCAGCAAGGACGTATCGTTTGCCGACTTGGGGCTGGTGATTATTGACGAGGAACAACGATTCGGCGTCGAGCACAAGGAACGATTGAAGGCGATGCGGGAAACGGTGGATATATTGACGTTGACCGCGACGCCGATTCCGCGAACGCTGCACATGTCGCTGGTGGGCATTCGGGATATCAGTTCGTTGCAAACGCCGCCGGTGGATCGGCGGGCGATCGTGACGGAGGTTCAATCGTTCAGCCGGTCGCTCATACGCGATGCGATTCTTCGGGAAATGAACCGGGATGGGCAGGTTTTCTTTGTGCACAACTATGTGCAGTCGATCGCCGCGACGACGGCGACGGTTTGTTCTATCGTGCCCGAAGCTCGCGTGGTCTATGCTCATGGGCAGATGAAGGATGAAGAGTTGGAGGACGTGATGCACCGATTTGCCCGAAAGCAGGCGGATGTGCTGGTGACGACGACGATCATCGAAAGCGGGATTGATCTTCCGAGCGTGAATACGATTTTCATCAACCGGGCGGACCGATTCGGATTGGCCGATTTGCACCAGCTTCGCGGAAGAGTCGGGCGGTCGAACCATCGCGCGTATTGCTATCTTTTACTTTCCCCCGATCGTCCGCCAACGAGCAAAGCGGCCAAGCGGCTAAAGACCATCGAGGAATTCAGCGATCTTGGGGCCGGGTTTCGAATTGCCATGCGTGACTTGGAGATTCGCGGCGCGGGGAATCTGTTGGGAAAAGAACAGAGCGGACACATCGCGGTGGTCGGATATGAAATGTACTGTCGATTGCTGGAACAAACTGTTCGGCAATTAAAAAACGAACCGGATCCTTCGCCGAAGCCCGTACAGATCGATCTCAATGTGGCCGCTCACGTTCCCAAAGAGTATATTGCTTCCGATCGGTTGCGGATTGAAACGTATCGGCGCCTGGTAACGTGTGCGACACGAGAGGACTTGCTTCAACTTCAAAAAGACTTGGAGGACACTTTTGGACCGATTCCCAAGGAAGTCACTCAACTTCTCGACGTGGCGGAGATTCGGGTCTATGCGCGGCGGTTCGGGTTGCTTTCGATCACGCTTCGACCGCCGGACGTGATTTTCACGGTGGAGAAGATGGTGCAAGCCCAGCCGATTTTTCGTGATGTTCAGGGAACGGTCCGAATGCCGGATGAACGAACTCTTCATTGGCGGCCGCCGCAGACCTATTTGGAGACCCAGACTTTGATTCCCCTACTTCGACGCATGTTGAGCAACGCGGCTGTTCCATTGGAGACGAACGCATGAGACTTGGACCAACGATGATCCTGTTGGTGCTCTTGGGAGCGGCATGCCAAAAGCCGGTCGGCTCCGGCAAGAAAGCTCCCAACGAACCGAAAAGGCGATCCCAACCGACTTTGCAAACTTCATCCAAAACCAGCGGATCGGAAGTCACTTTGGCTCCCCGATTACGGGTGAACAACGAATCGATCGGCGCCGCTGAGTTTTGGCGCGGGGAATGGGAAGAGCTGGCCACAAAGCGAACGACGCTCTCTCCTGAGGGCTACCAGCGTTGGATTGAAGAGCGCGCGGTAACCCTGATTCATGACAGGATTGCCGAGATGCTGCTCTATCAACGGGCGATTCTTCGAAACCCCGTGAAAGAAAAGGATCCGATCGACCGATTCGTGGATGAGCAGATTCGCAAAATCGTCACTGCGGACCACGACGGTGTTCAACGCCGTTACGAAAAACGTTTGGAGACCAAGGGGCAAACGCTTGAAGAGATTAGGACTCAATTGCGCCGTCATTTGGTCATT
>JBBTCX010000202.1:0-3987 GCA_038043045.1 Planctomycetota bacterium
AGTGATTTGGTCATCGACCTCGCGCTCCAACCGACCACTGAAATACTCGCGACTAAGCGTCAACAGGCGATCGTGCAGCTCGTGCAGCGATTGTCCTTGCACGTCAACCAGGGTCCAGCCCACGTTGTACTTGGCGTTGGTCCATTGAACGACCAGATCGGCCGCGGCGGCGCTATCGGTACCCACTTCCGCAAACGCCCGCTCAAGACAAGATTCAACCGGATAGGACATTTCTCTTTGACGGTAGGCCTCTCGAATCCGTTCTTCGAGGAGTCTGCGAATTTCGGCTTCGGGAAAATCAACAAACTCGGCCACATCGACCTTGATGGCGAACTTGTTCCGCGCCCAATCGGCTAGCGATTGCAACGCGTATTGGGGATGCAAGTAAATCGAGATTCCGCTGAGATCGATCGAGTCGTAATGTTCGTTCGCGGCTTCCAGAAGGGCATTCTCAATCTCACGAGGTTCCATCTTGCGGAGCTGGTTTTGGGTCATTGAAAAATGAAACGCCCGCTGCGCCCACTGCAACAAGCCGCCCACGTCCCACTGCGCCGGCGGTTCATCTGCGTCGATGTATTCCCCAACGGACGTGCGCACTTGATCGTGTGCTTCGTCCTTTGCTTTTTCGCGAACACTCCGAATGGCCGTACCGAGTTCGTCCGTCTGAATCGCGTCTTCATCGATAACCAGGTCAAGCTGGGAACGGCACCACTCGACGATGCAACTGCGGACAAAGTTCTTTCCCAAGTGTTTTTGCAGCGTGGAACGTATCACATTGTCGATGGTGTCGAGAATCAACTTGGGTAGATCTCGCTCTTCCAGAATCGCCTGCCGAACGGCGTAGAACTCCTTGCGTTGAAAGTCCATCGGCTCGTCCCATTCAAGCAGATGCTTTCGGGTGGAGAAATTGCGCTCTTCAACCTTGCGCTGGGCTCGTTCAATTCCCTTGGTGAGTCGCTTGTCTTCCAAGCTCGTTCCATCCGTGAAACCGAGCTTTTCCATCATCCGCAACATCCAATCGGGCATGAACAATTTCAAGAGATCGTCCTGCAACGACAGGAAAAACCGCGACGAACCGGGGTCGCCTTGTCGACCCGATCGGCCACGAAGCTGATTGTCAATGCGCCGAGCTTCATGTCGCTCGGTACCGATGATGTGAAGACCGCAGGGAACGTTGAGCGGGCAGACTTTGCGGCCCAGCTCGGGAAATCTAGCATCAAGTTTTGGTTTGAAGCAATGAGCACAATTCGTGGCCGGGTCATACTCCTGGCAATGGATGCAACATTTGGTGATTCCAGCCGGAAACAACGGATTCGATCTCACGCCGTCAGGCAATTTCTCCGGGACTTTGCACTTGGGATAAACCACGGCAAGTCCGAGCTTGATGTCCGTCCCACGACCGGCCATGTTCGTGGCGATGGTCACATGCCCGCGCGGGTTCTTGTCTCCCGGATGAGCGGGCGGAGCGCAGTGCCCCGCCTTGGCCACAATGTCCGCCTCGCGGGCGTGGTTCTTGGCGTTTAGCACTTCGTGTTCAATACCGTATCGATTCGTGAGAAGTCGAGAGATTTTTTCAGAGTTCTCCACGCTGGTGGTTCCGACGAGAACCGGTCGACCGTGCGCCAAATCGCCCAAGACCTCGTCGTAGGTTTGAAGCATGAACGCGATGACTTTTCGATCACCGTATTCTGCATTCTCAAATTGCTTGATGGCTTCGTCGATGCGCGAGGTTTCTTGACCCTGTCGAGTGAGGATGGGTTTCAACGCCGTGAGGGTGTCGGCGAGAAGAAACGGGTCAGCGGGTCGGCCTCGGCGGTGGACTTCATGGATTTCGTCGACGATCGCGCCGTATTTCTGTTCGACGTCGCGGTACATCTTGTCATTGGAGTCTCGTCGATTGACCGGTCGGTTGGTGGGAATCTCGACCACGTCGAGACCGTATATTTTGTCGAACTCGGTCGCTTCAGTGAAGGCCGTACCGGTCATGCCGCCTTTGGATAAATACAGCTTCACGAAGTTTTGAATCGTGATCGTGGCTAAGGTTTGCGTCTCTTCCTTGACGCGAACGTTTTCCTTGGCTTCCACCGCCTGATGCAAACCGTCGGACCATTGACGCCCATGCATGAGTCGACCGGTGAACACGTCAACAATCACGATCAACCCGTCGTTCACGACGTAATCGCGGTCGCATTGATACACTTTGTGGGCGCGCAAGGAGTTTTCAATCAAGTGCGGCCATTCCATGTTTCCGCCGCTATAGAGGCTTCCCAAATCGAGAAGTTCCTGTGCGATCGTAACTCCTTCGTGCGTGATACCGACCTGCTTGCGTTCCAACTGAACGATAAAGAATCGTCGATATTGATCCGCCGGCGGAATTTTCAGAATATTGCTCTCGTAGATTTGGATGGCTTCAACATGATCATCCGTCAGGAAGTCCGGCCCCAACGTGGGGACATCCAATGCTTGTTCGGGTGACTCGGCGCTGTCACTTTCCATCGCGGGCTTAGGAAGCGGTTTTCCAGTTTTGGCTGCGCCCTTGCGTTCACGATATCCGAGAATGTTCATGGCATCTCCCAGTTTGGGAATGCCCTGCGCTTCGCCGTCAAACTTGGCGACGGTGGCCGTGACTTTCTTGTCCCAGACCGCTTGGCGGCGAACCAATTCACGCGCGACGCGGTCGGCTTTCGGATAGCGGGTGACATCGTCATGGGCCGGACCGGAGATGATCAGCGGGGTTCGAGCCTCGTCGATCAAAATCGAGTCCACCTCATCGACGATTGCAAAATCCAACGGTCCCTGAACCTGATCGGCCAACCGCGACTTCATGTTGTCGCGAAGATAGTCGAACCCGAATTCGCTGTTGGTTCCGTACGTGATGTCGCAATGATAAGCGGCTCGTCGAATGCCTTCATGGCCGCCGGGGTCAACCTGCGATTGAATATATCCGACTGTGATATTGAGCAATTCGAAAATCGGCTTGGCGAAGTCCGAGTCGCGTTTTACCAAATAGTCGTTGACCGTGATGATGTGGACTTTTTTCCCACAAAGCACCTTAAGAAACGCCGGCAGGTGGCAAACAATCGTTTTTCCTTCGCCCGTGCGCATTTCCGCAATCTTGCCCTCGAAGAGGACTCGCCCTCCGATGAGCTGGCAATCGAAATGACGGTGGTTTTGCGCCCGGCGAGAAGCCTCTCGAATCACCGCGAAGGCTTCGTTGATGATGCCCTCGCAATCGAACGCTTCAATGAGTTTTTCGTTTCTTTTGCGGTATTCCAAGCGGTAGTGGGATTCTGCTCTATGAGTGGCCGAAAGAGAATTCCACCATGTATCCAGCGGTTCTTGATGGGGTTGAAGCTTTTGACGGAGCTGATTGCTTCGTTCCCGAAGGTCCGCACTCAGTTCAACCCGGAGTCGTTGAAGCGCCGCTGGACGTTCCTCTTCCGGAAGATCGTTCAATGTAGCGGCGTTCGAACGGTGCTCGAGTTGTAGATCGAATTCACCTCGAATATTTGCTTCCAAAGCGTTGATCGGCCCGACCTGCCGATTGTACACCTTCAGCAGTCGCTCATTGCGCGTTCCCAATACGCGACGGGGGATCGAAAGCATTCCCTGCCAAAGCGAGGTGGCCGTAGTCATGGCAAAAGCCCAAAAACCAACTTAGAACTTCGTAACACAGAGCGGATTATATCGACCAGGCGCGATGAAAACAGTAGGCCCCGTCGAGAGCTTCACTCCAAACGGGGCCTATCTCGTCTAACGAGTGTTTGAACTCGATTATCGTTGCCGGAATCGTCTCGACGCAAGCATGAGACCTAGTCCGAACAAGTTGCCGATCAAGGCCGCGAACATTCCGAGGCCGCACGCCAACCCAGGGCGATTGGCTGCGCTATCCGCGGTTTCGTCCGTCGGCGTCGGGCGTGGCGTTCCATCGTCGTCGGTGGGTGGCAGTGCCTCTCCAGGTGCGAAGATGCGTATTTCTTGGACCTC
>JBBTCX010000203.1:0-10164 GCA_038043045.1 Planctomycetota bacterium
GCCAATAACGAAACACTCTACACAGTTCGTACACCCCGTCGTCGCTGCATCGCGTCCTTGCGAAGTTGGGCCCGATCCGCGCTTTGCTTGATTCGCCCATCCACACCCCCGGATCGTAGAAAACCTGCAAACGATCGAATCGTCGGAAACCGATACAAATCCGTCAGCGCCACCGGGTGTTCAACCATCTCTTTCATTCGCCGGTGCATTTTCACCACAAGGAGTGAATGCCCACCAATATCGAAAAAATTATCGTCGGTGCCAATCTCTTGCACCGCCAAGGTCTCCCTCCACAAACCCGCGATCGTTTTCTCCAAATCGTCGACCGGTGCCGCATGAACTACGGACGCCTTCGTCTCCCGCCCTTGCGGAGCCGGCAACGCTTTCCGATCCACTTTTCCATTCGGCGTCAGCGGCAATCGATCCAGGAAAACGTAGTGCCCCGGCAACATATACTCCGGCAGTTTGGATCGCAGGGCATCGCGCAACGCCGCTGGTGACGGCGCCATGTCTTTGGCCACCAGGTAAGCAACAAGTCGAACATCGCCCGGCGCATCCTCCCGCGCCATCACCACCGCCTCACGCACGGCTTCGTGCGCCGTCAAGACCGATTCGATCTCTCCAAGTTCAATCCGATAGCCACGGATCTTCACTTGAAAATCATTGCGACCCAAAAATTCGACAACCCCGTCCTCTCGATACCGCGCCAAGTCCCCCGTTCGATACATCCGAGCATCGGCGATTCCACAGAACTCGTCGGGGACAAATCGCTCCGCCGTCAATTCAGGCCGATGAAGATACGCCCGAACCACACCGTCTCCACCGATGGACAATTCACCGGGAACACCGGGCGGGACCGGTCGCCGATTCGAATCCAAAATGTATAGGCGCGTATTAGCGATCGGTCTGCCGATTGGAATCGTCTCCAACTCGCCATTCAACCGGTGCGTCGTCGACCAAACCGTCGTTTCCGTCGGCCCATACATGTTCGTCACCGTTGTCTTGGAAAACGGCTGAAGCTCGCGCGCCAAACTGGGCGGACACGCCTCCCCGCCTATGAACAACTGGGGAATCGAGCCGAACGCCTCGCGCGTTTCCTCGTTCATGAGCAACATGCGGGCCATCGACGGCGTGCACTGCATATGCGTGACCGGATGCCGCCGCGTCATCGCCGCGAAAGAGAAATCTTGCCCGTTCGCGCTCTCGACCCTCCGCGCCGCAATCGACAATTGCTTCAACGCATTCAAATGCGGTAGGCTCTGCAACACCGTCTTCGTGGGCACGCCGAAATCAATCAAACACCCGACTTCATCCACGCCGATCGCCTTCAATTTCTCGATCATTCGAAAGCAACTTTGCGGCGTCCCAAAAAGTCCGCTGGTTTCAAAGTACCGGGCGAATGCGTGCTCCAAAATCCCGTCCATTTCCTCCGCCGAAAGACCGCTTAGATCAAGATCATCCGGCTTCGTATCCGCGCCCCCCGGCCTCTTAAACGCCGGAAACGTCCACGCAAATTGCTTCAGCAGATTCAAAGAACTCTTCAGATACGACTTCATGGGTTCGCGGACGATTCCACGAACTTCCTCTTCATTCTCACCCACGAAAGTGTGAAGCATCAAGGTCACGCATCCGGCTGCGGGATCATGACCATTCGCTGCTCGCGCTTCACGATAAAGCCGAATCTTCTCCGCCACTTCCTCCACCGACTGCCCCAAGAGGTGTGTCAATAGGTTGGCACGAATCGCACCGGCCTGTTGATACGTTTCAGGATTTCCGGCGGTGGTGATCCACGTAGGCAATTCCTTCTGCACCGGACGCGGAAGCGTGGTTCGTTCAATCATGTCTCCAAAAGGCCCACGAAACGCAATCGACTCGCCGCGCCACAATTTCCGCACCGTCTCCAACTCGCGGAACATGTTGGCCTTATTGTCTTTGTATCCTTCCGGTCGAATCACAAAATCATGCGGCTGCCAACCCGAAGCAAACGAAATCCCGACCCGACCGTTCGACAGATTGTCGATCACCGCCCATTCCTCAGCCACCCGGATCGGATGATGCAACGGCAGCACGCAACTTCCCGCTCGAATTTGAATCCGCGATGTAATCGCCGCAACCGCCGCACCGATCACGGAGGGGTTCGGATAGGGTCCGCCGAACGCGTGAAAATGCCGCTCCGGTGTCCACACCGCCGAGAAGCCATTCGCATCGCCGAACCTCGCGGATTCCAGCAACAGCTCATACTTCTGAGACCCAGGCCCGTCGTCGTTTCCCCAGAAAAACAAGGAAAAATCAATCGATCGATCCGATCGACTCGCCCCGACGTTTTTCGACTCTCGATCTCGATCAACAAAAAGAACGACCTTAAACCCGTGACTCAACGTCCAGAACAATTCCAACACGGAAATATCAAACGACAGCGTCGTTACCGCCAGCCACGTCCCCGCCGGATCATGAGGAATTTTCTCATCCATTCCCGCGAAGAAGTTTACCACGTTGCGATGCTCGACCATCACCCCCTTGGGTTTCCCAGTCGAACCCGAGGTATAAATGACGTAAGCGAGATTCGAAGATTGGACGGCCGAGCGCGACGGCGTTCGCGGCATCGACGAAATCATCGGCCAATCCGCGTCGATTCGCACCACCTGAGCCGACGACTTCGGCAACTCCGCGACCAAGTGACTCTGCGTCAGAATGACCGCCGCCTTCGAATCCTCGATCATGAACGCAATGCGTTCCGTCGGAAACGACGGATCCAGCGGAACATACGCACCACCGGCTTTCATCACCCCCAGCGTAGCCACCATCAAGTCCAACGAACGCTCGACGTTCACGCCGACCAGTCGATCCGGAACCACCCCCAACGATCGCAAATACGCCGCAAGTTGATTCGCCCGCTCATCAAGTTCACGATAGGTCAGCGTGGAGTCCTCGAACACCAACGCCGTCGCATCCGGCGTCCGCGCAACCTGCTCTTCGATCAGTTGATGAACGCAAGCATCCTTCCGATACGGCACATCCGTTGCGTTCCAATCCGAAAGCAACCGCTTCCGCTCCATCTCCGAAAGAACATCCAAATCCGTCAACGATTTTCCAGGCCGGGCAGCGATATCATTCAAAAACGTGGTGAATTGCCCGGCGAGCGACGCCACCGCCGCCGCCGAAAACACCGAGGTGTCGTATTCCAACCGCGCTTCCGCATCCGCTTCCGAAATCGCAAGGGCGAGCTGAAGCCCTTTCTCAAGCTCTCCTCCGCCGAGACTCGATCGCTGCTCCACCCCAATCGGAACGAATCGCCCTTCTCCGAGTTCCGGCTTAACCCGAAGCTCTGAAAATCGCGCGACGACATCTGTCAGCCACGTCCCGCGACGCCGAATCTCCTTCAACTCGTCGCCGAGCTTAACAACAGCCTGGTCGAAAGTGTCACCATGCGTCACTTCAATCTGAAGAGGGACTCTCGCCGAGACCCAGGCCTCAAACCCGCCAATCCGCTTCCGTAAAGCCGAATCCGAAAACGCCAAATGAAAACGATTCTTCTGCCCGATCTTCGCTAGAAACAATCCAAACGCAGACGTCAGACCATCCGCAAATCCGCCCGCTTTCAATCGGTCAACAAAGGCTCTTGGCACATGGATCTTTTCATGTCGCCGCTGCGAAGCCTCACACGCGCATCCGCCCGTCTTCGCTTGCGGCAGTTCAATCGGCTCCAACTTCGCCAATCGACGAACCCAAAAGCTCTCCGATCGACACAACTCGCCATTCAATTTCGTCAGCGATTCCGCGGCCTCGCCCGTGAGCGAATCCAACCGCCGCCCAGGTCGAATCTCCGTCCGCTTCACCGCGTCGGCGATGGAAACCTCACGGCCGCACAAGTCACTCAATCCGGTTAAAAGAAGAGTGCCATCGCCTGTCGCTACTCGAATCCCATCGGCTCCAGCCCCAAGCACCGTGCCGGCCGGCTCGTTTTTTGCCGGCGGCTCACCTTCTACGCTCACGCGAGTGACGACGTAGCCTTCATTCCCTATCCGAACCTTCGCCACGCCCACCGGATTGTCATACCGCCCGAAATCGAGGGCCCGGACCAACGCCTCCAATTCCTCCGCGGACCGAGACCAATCCAGCACGCACGCCGCAGCGGGTCGATCGTATTTTCCGCAATACCGATGCTCCCCTAAATCCTGCTTTCGAGAAGTCACCGTCCCATCGGCCAGTTCATTCACCAATTCCGAAAACGTCTCTATACCAGCTTCGAAGCACCGAGTATTCAATGAAAGGGCCGTCTCTCCCGGTGCCATCTCGAAGCACCGCTGCTTCAAGATGTCCCCTTGATCGATGTGCGCCGTCATCCAATGCCATGTAATTCCGTAATTGGATTCTTGATGAAGTAATGCCCAAACCGGAGCATTCAACCCCGCATATCGCGGCAGCGGACCATCGTGAAAATTGATCGCCCCTTTTCGCGGAAGCCCAATCACTTCATCCGGCAAAATCGCGAGGTGCGTAATGCTGAACAAGTAGTCGAACGGCTGACTTCGTAGCTTGGCCGGATAGTCCGATTGCGAATCAAAAACCGCAATCCCTTTTCCCCGCGCCCATTCCACGATTCTGGGTGTAGCTGAAATGATCCCGTGAATCGTCTGGCCCTTGGCCAGAAGAATTTCACAGCTCTCTATTAAGAGCGAATCCGCGCCGATAACAAAACAACTGAAGCTCTTTTTCATTCCTAGTCCAACCCACGTCTGCCCCGTTCATCGGCTGGTTTCTAGGTCAACGACCTGATTCCCCCGTCCCCAACTTTCTTAAGCGGGCATGATAACTTGGTGGCATGTATTCCTCTAGCCCCATATTTGTCACAACTTAATAAACCATCAATTCTGCCTTTTCGAATTCATTTTCCACTGAAACTGAGATGCTCCTCCACTTGCGATCCTTAAATATACACTTTAATAATATCGAATTGTCTTGTGTTTTTTTGCAATAAGTTGTAAATTGTCACAGACATGAATATCGGACGCAAAAAATGACCAATCACCGAAAGCGAAAACCGGATTCGAAAACCAAATCTGGGCCATTTCCGACAAAAATTTATCGGTCAAAGAAAAGCAAATGGATTGCGGTGCTCGCGTGCGCCACGATTACGATTGCCATCGTAGCCGGATGGTTTTGGTTTTCGTACCAAAAGCGCGCGAATCTGTCTGCAACGCTTGCTCTGAAAGAGGAACCTCTGCCTCCGATTATCCTGGTGGATCGCACCATCGATAGCAGCAGCGACATCGAACAGCTTCCCGAACTCAACCCCTCCAATGACGGATGGGACACCGAAGTTTTTAATACCAAAGCAAGTGCGAAGCTGAAAGTCCTGGCCCAACTTCTGAACAGGCAAACCAACCTAGAGGAAGCGGCCATTGCCAAGATTGCCACATCTAACTTCTCATGCGCCACCCTCCGCCCCAACGAGCTAAACGTGGCGTTTCAAGATTCGATGATGACCGTATTCCGTTGGGCCGAAGGTTCCGGTCACGGACCTCGCAAACAGAACCCGTCATCTGCACAAGCACCACACTCCTATCAGGGCCTGCCCGGGTTCATCGAAGCCATCAAGGAACTCATCAAACCGGTACTACGCAATCCAAAGGGAATGGATCCTGAGAAACCGTCCGCGTCGCTTCGTGCCGAATTCAAAATCGTATACCTCACCCCGCAACTGCCGACTATTGACACAACAGTGTATTACCACGCGTTTGAACGGACCGACGCCGGTGTTCGCCAACAAAACGCCGTATGGAACTGTCGTTGGCATTGGCCTGTCGCATCGGACGATCCATTGCTGGAATCCATCGAACTCGATGACTACGAGGAAGTCCTCAGACCGTCCTCGGGCCAAACCCTCTTCGAGGATTGCACCTACGCCGTGTTGGGATCTAACGACGCTTATGGTCAACAACTTCTCCCCGGTCTGGACCACTGGCGATCTCGCTTGGACGCCCAACTCGGCCTGCGTGTCACCGGCAACGAGGGGTTAGCAGTCGGCGATGTCAACAACGATGGGTTGGATGATTTATTTGTCTGTCAACCCGGCGGATTGCCCAACCGTCTCTTCGTACAGAACCCCGACGGAACAGCCAAGGACGTTTCCGCGACCGCGGGTGTCAATTTCCTGGACTTAACCAACAGCGCCCTCCTCCTGGACATCAACCGCGATGGTCAACAAGACTTGATTGTAGCCACCAACGACGACTTGTTCTTCATGTTGAACGATGGCAAGGTTCACTTTTCGACAGCCGCCGCCGTTCATGCACCACGAGCACACTCGATCTCCGCTGCCGACTACGACAACGACGGTGATTTAGACATCTATGTATGCTGTTACTCGGCGCCGGACACCATCAATTCTGCGCCGGTGCCATACCATGACGCGAACAACGGCCCACCCAATTATTTGCTGCGCAATGACGGAAAAGGCAAGTTCACGGATGTCACCGTTGCAAGCGGCATGGACGTCAACAATCGCCGGTTCAGCTTCGCTGCCTCTTGGGAGGACTATGACAACGACGGGGACCAAGACCTCTACGTCGCCAACGACTTCGGCCGCGACAACCTCTATCGAAATGACGGTGGCTTTTTTCGCGATGTCGCCGCCGAAGCCGGAGTCGATGACATCTCCGCCGGAATGTCCGTATCGTGGGCCGACTACAACCACGACGGATTCATGGACTTATACGTCGGAAACATGTTCTCGTCCGCTGGAAGCCGAATTACCCACCAAAAACAATTCAAGGAGGGTACGGATTCGACGACCCTGGCCCATTACCAACGACACGCTCGTGGAAACACGCTATTTGAAAACGCAGGTAATGGCACATTTCGCGATGTGAGCGTGAATGCCGGTGTCACGATGGGCCGCTGGGCCTGGAGCTCCCCCTTCATCGACTTCAACAACGACGGCTGGGAAGACCTCTTCGTCGCCAACGGCTTCATCACCAACGACGACAAAGACGACTTGTGAAGTTTCTTCTGGCGACAGGTCGTGTCGAACTCACCCATCCAAAACGTCGCCGAAGATTCCTTTGAACTCTACGTCGCTCGCTGGGCCCAGGTATACGAAATGGTGCGGGGAAGCGGGTCCTGGAGCGGAAAAGAACGCAACTGCGCATTTCTAAACATTGCCGACGGACACTTCGCCGACGTATCCGCCGTGACCGGCCTCGACTTTCCCGATGACGGACGAGCCGCCGCCATCGTTGATTGGGACCAGGACGGATTGCTGGACCTTTGCATGGCCAACCGAACATCCCCACGCATCCGCCTGATGCGAAACGCCGGCGGAAATCCACCTCCCTACGTCGCGGTCCTCCTTCAAGGCAAGTTAAACCGCGATGCCATCGGCGCAAGAGTCGAGCTGCACATCGCCCAAGCCCCAACCGCATCGCAAAAAACGGAAACTCTGAAACTCATCAAGACGTTGAACGCCGGACACGGTTATCTCACCCAGTCGAGCAAGTGGCTGCACTTCGGACTGGGCGATGCATCCGCCATTGTTCGACTAGATGTGCGTTGGCCCGGTGGAGAGGTGGAGTCCTTTCGCGGATTGAAAGCAAACCATCGCTACAAGATCGTTCAGGGTTCGGGCAAGGCAGCCGAATGGTCCAGACCCGGACCTTCGCCGCGACTGACTCCCACTCAACAGGACCCACCACCGCTTTCCGAACGCACTCGCACGGTTTTGGCCGCACGAATTCCGCTTCCTGATCTACAATACTCCGCGTGGGACGGCACCACCAAACCTCTGAGTTCAATATCCAGCAACCCATTTCTCATCAATCTGTGGGCAAGCTGGTGTCAGCCGTGTCTATTTGAATTAACACAGTGGGCGGAACAGCGCGACGCTTTACAACAGTCAGGTTTGCGGATGATTGCTTTAAACGTGGATGAGCCATCGAATCAATCCGATGCCAAGGACTTCTTGCTAAAAATAAACTGGCCCTTCGAATCCGGAACCGCTTCTCCTGAGTTGCTCGACGCACTCGATCTCTTGCAACGTGGCGTGCTGGACCGCCGCCGGCCATTGCCATTACCCAGCACATTTCTCGTCGATCCCCAACGCCAACTAGCTGTCATCTACAAGGGTCCGATTGAAACGCACCAAATCCTCAGCGACGTTTCTCTGCTTTCGCTCACTCCCGCCGCGATTCGTGAGTCCGCCGCCGCCTTCCCAGGCCGATGGTATCTGCCCCCTCCAAAACCCGATCTCGCCACCTTTGCCGACCGGTTCGCTCGCCTCGGGCGGCAAGAACCCGCCCGCTTTTACCTCAACCTATGCTCGCAACAACTCACCGAATCGACCACGGAAACTCCGTTACGCCGCCGAATCGCCAGCGTGGAATACAACCTGGGAAACGCATTCACCAAAGCCGGCGACGATGTCAACGCGATGGAGGCGTACCGGCGCGCACTTGCGACCGATCCGAACCATGTTCGGGCCCACGTCAACTTGGCCCTCGCTTTGATGCGAATGAACGACGCGCAGTCCGCTATCCGCCATTTGACCGAAGCCCTTCGCCTCGATCCCAACCACGCATTGGCGCGCAAAAACCTCGCCCAAGCCCAAGTGCTGCTCGTACAACAACAGTAAAACCGCCGAATACGAATCACAAAACCATGGAACAAATCGGCGCTGATTCCGTCGAAACTACGCCCGAAAAATCTTTCGGATTTGTGTGTCAACGGACTCAGGAAGCTTTACATGGGCGGCTTCCAGATTTTCCTCGATCTGTTTTCGCGACGTGGCCCCAAGGATCACGCTGCTCACTTCAGGCCTGTGCATCAGCCACGAGATCGCCAATGGACCGGGCAAAACCCCCATCTCCTTCGCCAGCTTGCAAAACATCTTGACCCGCTCGATATTCTCCGCCGTCAAATCTTCCTCGACCCACCTCGGCGTAGCCGCCCCGCGACTTCCCGATGGAACACCGTCACAATATTTGCCCGTGAGAATCCCCCCGGCCAGCGGGCTCCAGATCATCAACCCCATGCCAAGCTGTGTCACCGTCGGCATGATCTTCTTTTCAACCCATCGGTGAAGAAGACTGTATTGCGGCTGTTCCACAATCGGCGCAAACAACCCGCGATCCGTCGCCAGCGCATGTGCCGATTGCAGCGATTTCGGCTGCCACATACTCGTGCCCCAGTACAGCACTTTCCCCACGCGAATGAGATCATTCATCGCCGACATCGTTTCATGAAGCGGCGTCTCCGGATCCTCCCGGTGGCAATAATAAATATCGAGATAATCAACCCTCAAATTCTTCAACGTCCGATCGATGCTTTCAAAAATGTGCTTGCGATTCAGCCCACGATCCGTGATCGCATCGCTCATCGGCCAGAAAACTTTACTGGCCACCACCAAATCACTTCGACGAAAGTCACCGAGGACTTTTCCGACCACTCGCTCCGCTTCGCCCTTCGCATACACGTCGGCCAAGTCAATGGAATTGACGCCCTGATCCACCGCCGCCCGGATGATCTCCCGCGTGGTATCCGTGTCCACCGTGTTCCCAAAAGTCAGCCAACCGCCGACCGAAAGCACACTTACTTTGAGGCCGCTGTTTCCAACTCGGCGGTATTCCATGACTCAACTCCGGTTACATGCTTCGCATTCGTCACGATCAGCCAATCATCTTTGCTCGGTACTTCTTCCATCGAAACAGTCCCAAGAATACTGGAAGTCTGCAACAACGATTCACCCAACCGATCGTAACTCTTCCGACGCATCAACAAATAAATCGTCTCTCGACCCCGAAGATATTCCAGCGCCCGCTCAATGGCCATTCGCTCCAACAGATGTTTATCAGCCCGTCGATCAAGAATCCCCTTCGTCACAATTTCCTCGGGATCAACCATGTGTTCGGACCGGCGGTTGAAATAAAAACTCAATCGCGCATCCGGACGGCGATCCGCCCAATACACATGCGCCGTTTTCGGAACGCCCCCCGCATCCAACGCCGATGCCAGTTTCGCCACTTTGTCTACATTGTCGATGGCATGTCCAAACCCATACCACGCCGCCTGAAAGCCAAGGGCGGTCACCACCGCAATCGAAATCATCGCCAGCGCCCGACGACCGACTCTAAATGCATAAACCGCACCGACTAGAAAAACGGCGATGAC
>JBBTCX010000204.1:0-29551 GCA_038043045.1 Planctomycetota bacterium
CAATGTCCCCTCTGACAACAGCGATTTCGTTGCTATAGCCGCCGGCGTCGATCATAGCCTCGGCCTGAAGAATGACGGCACCATCGTTGCGTGGGGTTTCGATGGCGGTGGTCGATTAACGGTACCACAGCCAAATCTCGGCTACGTAAAAATCGTTGCAGGCGGTAACCACAACTTGGCTCTTCGGGCAGACGGATCGATCGTGGCTTGGGGGTACAATCAGTTTGGGCAGACAACGGTACCACTTCCCAATTCCGGTTTCGTGGATGTCGCGGCTGGCAACGCCATCAGCCTTGGGCTGAAAGCCGATGGCTCGATTGTAGCATGGGGTCGCCAAACAAACCCACCAGCACCCAATTCCGGGTTCATCGCCATCGCCGCGGGGCGTGGACATAGCCTTGCGTTGAAAGCAGACGGCTCCATTGTCGCTTGGGGAGGAAACAACTTTGGTCAAATTAGCGTTCCAAGTCCAAACCAGGATTTCGTGAAAATCGCTGCTGGCAACGAACATTCCATCGGCATCAAAGTCGACGGTTCGCTCGTCGCTTGGGGGCGAAACAACGAGAATCAAATCGTCCTCCCGCCCACCAACAGAGATTTCATTGCGGTGGCAGCAGGATGGCGTCATACCCTCGCTATTCGAGTGGATGGTTCCGTGGAAAAATGGGGATACAACACGACAGGCCAATTGGACATACCGGGGACCAATTCTGGCTTCATAGGTGTATCGCCTGGTTACTATCACGTTTCCGCACTCAAAGTCGACAGGTCAATTGTTTCTTGGGGTGACCCCGGGTTCAATCTGAATGCTATTCCACCGCCAAGTTCGGGATTCGTCGAAATCTCTGCGGGTAACCAGCACAACATTGCATTGCGAGCGATTGGAACTATCGCGCCTTGGGGTTCAAACGCTTACGGTCTGCGAACTGTTCCGCCACCCAACCAGGATTTTGTCGACATTGCGGCGGGGCGCAACCACAATTTGGCGATAAGAATGGATGGATCGATTGCAGCGTGGGGCCAAAACGACCATGGCCAGATCGATGTTCCATCGCCCAACGATTCTTTCACCAAAGTTGCGGGCGGTGAATGGCACAGTCTCGGACTCAAATCAGATGGCTCCATCGTAGCATGGGGCCGCAACAACGTGCATCAAACGGACTCGCCTTTGGAAACCCAATTCGTCGATGTGGTTGCAGGTGAAGACCATAATCTGGCGCTCCGATCGGACGGGTCGATTCACGCATGGGGTTGGGGAGATCATGGCCAAACCACTGTGCCCTCGCCAAACGTCGATTACGCTGCTTTGGCTGCGGGTCTATATCACAGCCTGGGTCTCAAGGCGGATAGCTCGATCGTCGCCTGGGGTTCCAACAACTACAAGCAGTTGGATGTCCCGTTGCCCAATTCCGGTTTCACCTCAATCACGGCTCGACGCAATCGATCTCTTGCGATTCGAGGTTTCCCTTACGGAGATCTTGACCACGATCTCGATGTAGACCCGGATGACTACCGCTCTTACGCACCCGGCTTTTTAGGTCCTGACATTGTAATCGCACCAGATTGCGACAACCTCGATGCAAACGGCGATGGCCACGTGGACCTCCTGGACTTCGCTGCATTTCAAGTCACCTTTGCGCCATGAGCAATGCGTGCTTCGCCGATTCGCTGGCGGAATGGCACACCAAACAACCCCCAAAATCGCCCTTGACTCCCCCGGCCTTTTACGCGAAGCGTCAAGAGTGAGAGAGCGGAATATCTGATTATGTTACGCCTGAGTCCAAGACTACCTACCGCTCCCCTTCATGCCGCAAAGCCGCTAACGGACACCCTCCACAATCCGCCTTCGTCCGACAATGCCTCTTTCCAACTTCGACAAGCAACGCATGATATTCGTTGAAAAGGTTCACATCCCTCGGTAGTTCCGAATGGAATAGCCCCCGTACTTCATCATAATCCGCACGGTCATCAATAAAAAAATGTCGCCGCAAAATCCGCCTCGTATACGCATCCACCACAAACGTCGGACGATCACCCGCATAGAGTAAAATCGCATCCGCAGTCTCAGGCCCCACTCCCGAAATCTTCAACAGTCTCGCGCGAGCTTCCTCTACCTCGCCATCCAACATCGCCGGTAACGACCCACCATGATCTTTCCAAAGCACGTCGACAAACGCTTTCAACCGCTTCGCTTTCACCCGAAACGTCCCTGACGACCGAATCAACCTGGCAAGCTCCTCCTCCGAAACATCACGCAACGCCTTCCAATGCAAACAGTGGGCCTCGCGCAAACTGCGAATCGCCCGCTCCACGTTCTTCCACGCCGTGTTCTGTGTGAGGATCGCCCCAACCACGACTTCGGTTTTCGTCTTCGCCGGCCACCAGTCCCGCGGCCCATACGCGGCAAACAAACGCTCAAGAATATCCATCAGCCCGCGCGCATTTTTTGTCCGCTTCATATTTCCAATGGTTTCTGCATCAACGCTCTTGCCACTTTGATTCAACTCTGCACCATACGAACGACCATGGCCAAAGTGCAAATGAAAAAAGCAGGTGGGGGAAATCGCGGCGTCCTCGCCAGACCGCTTGACGCTTTGGTCTTCCTTCTCCCTTTCATCGTCCTCTTCGAATTCGTCTCCTTCACCCGCACCCCAGGCCTCGTTGCACTTCACCTCATGGAACAATTCCTCCGACTCTTTGGCCGAGTCGCCTTCTGGGCACCCGGCATCGCCGTCGTCATTATCCTCCTCGCCACCCACGCCGCCTCCGGCGAAAAATGGAAGATCCACTGGCGCGACGTCGGCTTCATGTACATCGAAGCCGTCTTACTTGCCATACCGTTGTTCGTCTTGAGTTGGTTTCTCCCACTCCTTGGCGCGGGCAGCGGCCACAGCCTCCTCGAACGACTGGCCATGAGCCTCGGCGCGGGCATCTACGAAGAACTCATCTTCCGCCTCGTTCTCATCTCCGTCGTCGTCATCATCGGCTCCGACCTGCTCAAATTCGATCGCCAACCCGTCGCCATCATCGCCATAGGCCTCTCCTCACTCATCTTCGCCGCCTCCCACCATCGCCCCTTCGGCCTCGAACCCCTCACCCTCATGCCCCTCCTCTTCCGCTCCCTCGCCGGCGCCTACCTCGCGGTCATCTTCTGGTTCCGAGGCTACGGCCCCGCCGCCGGCTGCCACGGAGCGTACAATGTTCTATTGCTTTTCTTAACAAAATAGCAGCGCCAAATCGAACGGCAGGCGAGATTCATTCCAGCCTGCCGGGAGCCAGCGCGGGATTGCCGGTCGAGTTTGCATGTATACCATCTAAACTCAGGGGGGAGTATAATGGGCTTGTTTGAGGATGCATGCATGGCTACCGAACCATCGACTATCGGCCGTTTTCAGCAATCCTTTCTCGCGCCCGATATTGCTTCCACATTTAACGAGTCTGCGGAAGTCGTCATTGCTCCGGGGGACTGCTTAAAGACGCTAACAGGGCTGCCCCCTTCAGCTATTCAACTGGTCATCACATCACCACCGTACAACATTGGAAAGGCCTACGAACGCGCCACTGAGCTTGATTTGTATTTGGAAGCACTAAGCCCAATCGTTGATCAACTCGTACGAGTCTTATCCCCTAGCGGCTCTTTGTGCTGGCAAGTGGGGAACTTTGTGGACGACGCTGAAGTCTTCCCGCTAGATATCTTCTACTACCCTTTTTTCAAGCGACACGGACTCAAACTCCGCAACCGCGTCATTTGGCATTTCGCGCATGGCCTGCACGCCAGCAAACGCCTGTCAGGGCGATACGAAGTCCTTTTATGGTTTACGAAAGGTGATAATTTCACGTTTAATCTTGATGAGATTCGTGTGCCTGCAAAGTACCCAGGAAAGAGGCACTTCAAAGGCGAGAAACGAGGGCAGCCATCCGGGAATCCACTAGGCAAGAACCCATCGGATTTTTGGGAAATTGTCAGGCATGATTGGGAATCGCTTCTGTGGAATGTGCCGAACGTCAAGGCCAATCATCCCGAAAAAACAATACACCCGTGTCAGTTCCCGATCGAGTTGGTCGAAAGGTGCGTTCTCGCATTTACGAACCCGGGCGATTGGGTTCTCGATCCATTTTCTGGTGTCGGTTCTGCCTTGCTTGCGGCACTTCGCCACAATCGGAAAGCGATCGGTTGCGAGAAAGAAGCCGAATATGTCGAAATCGCTCGCCAGCGAATCGCAGACCTTTATTCCGGAGTCCTTCCATATCGCGCAATGGGAAAGCCGGTCCATCAGCCGACGGGGCGCGAGAAAGTCAGCCAAGTTCCAGTAGAATGGTTGTTGACCAGTGAATCATGAGAATCGCCGGGTTTTATTCCTTTAACAACGGCCAAGAGATTGTCGAGCGGGAATACGGCCCACTTCTTGACGAAATCAGGCAAATCGTTACGGACATTGAAGCCGCCGAGCATAAGACAAAAAAGAGCAAAGAAAAGACGATGAAGGGAAGAATCCTCTTCAGTCCGAAATCAATCAACAGCGCATTCAAAGTCCAGTTTCTCCTCCGAGGTTGGCAGAGTATTCGAGTTAAGTGCGACTACTCCACCGAACACTACTTGCCCGGATACGAAAACAAACCCCTGCGGAAGGGGGCCTTTCGTGAGATGGATTTTGTGAAGTCGAGACTTGGAGTTGAAATCCAATATGGAAAGTACTCGTTCATGGTCTACAACGTGTGCGCGAAGATGACGATCTTTCGAAACCTCGGACACATTGACTGCGGCGTTGAAATCGTGCCCGTCAAAGCATTCGCCGATGAAATGTCATCTGGTGTGTCATATTTCGAACAGTTCGTGTGGGACCTTAAGGCGCGTGGAGTTTCGAACATCGATATCCCAGTCCTGATTCTCGGAATCGCCGAGTGATTGGCAGCGAGTGGCATGGCTCACGCTTGCGTGACCCTGCCTCAAGCGTATCAACCGACGCGACACCACTTCGGACAATCCTTACGCCGACGCTCCGCTATATCGTCGCAGTCCGAACCGCCAGAACATGGTTGATACCACCAACGACAAAATCGCCGCGACGATCGCCCCGCCGACGTTCATCGGTCCGGTTTTTCCCACCAACGAACCGGCCGGAAAAGTCGTCAAAAACGCCAGCGGAATCACATAGGTCAATCCCCACCGCACGCGTGGTCGATAAATATCCACCGGGTATCGACCGGCTTCGAACACGTTCCAAAACACCATCTCGATATTACTCAATTTGGTGAACCAAAACGCGCTCGTCGCCAACACCAGCCAAAACGAATAAATGATCACCGCGCCGCTTGAAAGCAACACCGCGAATTGCAGGATCGATAAAGCACTCACGTGTGCCTGCAATTTCCACACCGAAAACGTCGCGATGCCGATTCCCAATACGATATCCACCATCCGCCACATCACGATTCGCCGAAACGAGGCAAAAAACTGGGCATCAATCGGCATCAACAACAGAAAATCAAACGTGCCATCGCGGATGGATTGCATCAGCGCCCGCATGTTCGGTGCGATGAACAACGTAATCAACCCGATCATAATGCGATACACGCCCAACAGCGCTAGGATTTCATACGTGCTCCAACCGGCCAGCGATGTCGTGACGGAAAAAATGGCATACAACGCCACCAACTCGGCTGCCAATTGAAAAAAAAGCATGACCACATGAGCGGCGAAATCCACGCGGTATGTGGCGTCATCCTGCACGCTCACTTTCAAAAAATACCAGAGCATTTTCAAATACCGCGTCATGGAAATCTCAAATTCTACACACCGAATGCAGCGTATCGTTTTACCCCCGCTCGCCACGCGTAACGAAACAAAACGATTCCAACGACAAGCCAGATCAATTGAATGAGAATCCCTTTGACCATCTCGGCGGTATCCAGTTTTCCGATCAACGCGGTCGAAGGAAACCAAATGACCCACTTGAACGGCAACACCTTCGCCGCCCATTGCAGCGGCCAAGGCAGAATCTCCAGCGGCGCCAATCGACCGCCGACAAATAGACTCAACCCAAACCAAACTTCACCCAGCGCATCCACACGCGTATTCCAAAACGCCACGGTCGCCAACGTATAGCCCCAAATAAAATTGAGCGTGGACGCGAGGACCATCGCAAGCAAACCTAGTGTCAGATGCGACCAAGTCGTATCAAACTTCGGTTGTGTCAGCCACGCCACCATTACCCAAATCGGGGCCAACACCACCATCGTCAAAATTTTAAACGCCGTGTTGTCCGTCAATGCACCCCACACCGGCAACAATGGACGCATCAGCTTCGCGGACATGTTTCCGCTCTTAATCTGATACCCCATTTCGTAGACATCCCAAGCCGTGCAGAAATGTCCGACGATCATGGTAAGCAAAAAATAGGCCGCAAACTCATCCGGGCCGTATCCCCGAATGTCTAAACCGGTGATCGAATTCTTCGCCGCCGAGCTCCACATGGCGATCGCAACCGCCGGATAGACGATACCCCACACCGCCCAGAGGATGATTTCGCCGCGATATTGCAGCATTCCGGCCACCGACTGTTTGAATAAAGCCGGTATGGCCTTGAGCACGTAACTCATGATGTCGACTCCGGGCCGTGCGAAAACACTTGACTAATGACGTCCTCAATCGGCGGATCCTGAATCGTCAAATCGAGCACCGGCAGGTCGGCCAACACCCGACTCGTCGCGCTCGCGGCTTGATCTTTGGAAACGCGGATCGTCAACTTTCGACCGTCAGACGCGACGACCGTTCCCACGGATGAAAAATCGTAACCATCCATATCGCGTTGGAGATCGATCGTAATGACCTTGAACGGTGCCACACGTTGGCTCAAGTCGGCCAGCGGTCCGTCATAAAGCACTTTGCCGCGATCGATGACAATGACCCGCTTGCACAACGCGGTCACGTCGGCCATGTAGTGCGACGTGAGAATAACGGTGGCGTTGTACCGCCGATTGTATTCGGCGATGAACTGACGGATGCGGGCTTGCATGGTGACATCGACGCCCAGCGTCGGTTCATCGAGAAACAAAACTGCCGGTCGGTGCAACAGTGAGACACAAAGCTCGCACTTCATCCGCTCACCCAGTGACAACGTGCGGACTTGCTTCTTGAGGACGCCGCTGATGTCGAGAAGGTTGATCAGTTCATCCAACGTACTTCGTCCTTGGTCTTTGTCGACACCGTAGACGGCCAAGTGCAAGATGAACGAGTCCATTGCGGGAAGGTCCCAATGCAATTGGCTTCGCTGGCCCATGACCATGCTGATGCGGCGGAGATACTCCGGTTCCCGATCCCAAGGCACGTGCCCCAAAACCGTGGCCGATCCACTGGTGGGATGTAGCAGGCCGGACAGCATTTTCAGCGTCGTCGTTTTTCCCGCGCCGTTGGGACCAAGAAATCCAACGACTTCCCCTTCCGCAATCGTCACATCCACATCGCACACGGCGCGGACTTCCTTGTATCGTCGTCGGATGAAGCTCTTCATGGCGGCCAAGAGTCCGCCTTCGCGCTCTGGGACTCTAAAGGTTCGGGTCAGTTTTTTGACTTCAATCTGAACCATGGCGTTCATTCTACCGGGGAACCCGGCGATCCCCAGTCGGTGTTGAGGCTGAAAACCCAACCCGCACAATGCGAGTCTGCAATCTCTCCCGGTGGCGCTTCGGAGTTTCTGTAAACGAAGTGTTGGTCTGGCTCCGTTTGCATCGTTTTACGTCGTTGTTTTCAGGGGTGCAACTTCTTTTCGCAACTCGTTGAGTTTTTCCAGAACTAAGTAGAAACGCAGAATGATTAATCCATCGGCTACAGGTTCGATCGCCTCGTAAGTCGTTGTATTGGCTGATGTTACGGCCGCCTTACGAACCTTGAAAGCGGTAATCCTCCGTTAAGAAGAGGGTCATTCTTTCGTCGTTCCTACTTTTTCGCATCGCCGCGCGGGCGGAAGCCCGCGGCTCCGGGGGGATGGGTCGATGACGTTTGCTACGAATGGCTGGTCGATCGATGGCGCAGGGCGTGAAAAATCGAGGCGATCATGGCCGCGGCGAGGGTGGAGTCGGTCCCGACCCAGGCGTATCGGTAACGGACTAGGTCGGTTGCATCGGAGGCCATCAGTGCCACCATGATGGCATCGAGAGTATAGGTCAAAGCCAGCGCTGCGCAGAGGCGGCGATTGAGACCGAGAAGACCGCAACCGAGAAGTGCAAAACCCGGCCAAAGTCGAGCGATATCTCGTAGAATACCGAGCACGTCGTGTACGGCCGGGGTCATGCAAATGTAGCGAAGGTTTGCAAATAAGGCCCCGTCACCGAAGGGGGCTTTTTCGTCGGCGTCGGTGAGCATTTGGCCGGTAAGGTTTCGGGCGTCCGGGGAATCTCTTTTTGGAAGGGTCCAATATTTGTACCAGTGTTCTTGGTTTTCCTTAGAATCGACGATGTCGACGGGCATGAGACAAGGTTGGTGCCAATCATCTGGCACTTGGTCGAGTCGAGGGCCATCGTCTCGCCGAAGGAGATAGCGAGCAAAGATTTCCGCGGAGCTGGTGAGGTAGGGTCTAGAGTTTACGGCGATCATTTCCCATGACGCACGAGCTGTGACCCTGTCGAATTCCCAATCATCCATCCCGTGGTCGTGAAGGGCACGATGCCATGCGACCCAGGTATCGAGTTTGTGAGCGATGTAGGCGTTGCATTTGTTTCGTTCCGGTAGGAGAGAGAGGCATTTTTGTGTGGCCTCGGTTTCTGGAAATGGTACGCCCAAAAAAGCCCGCATTCTCAGAAGAAGGCTGGGGCCTAGAGTTCCGGTGCCTGGTTTGAATCTCCCTACAAAGTGGTGATTCAGCCCGCATTCCAACAGGACGAAACCGGCGAGAGGCAGTAGAAACGCGATGGTCCACTTGATCCATCTACCGTTTCGTCGTTCATGCCAAAAGAGGCATATTAATGTAGCGAGGATTGGAGCCGTCGCGGCGGAGCGGATGAACCAGGCGAAGCCCATTGCGATGCCACAAAGTGGCACCCATGTCCAGGAGTAGGAATGTGCGGAGACTGGCGGTGAGTTTGGATGCTGTGTGATCCCCCTGTAGTCCCCCCTTGAAGGGGGAACGGAATTAGGCGAGTCACTGACAATGGGTCCTGGCGATTTTCGCCAAGCACGGGCGATGAGCCAAAAGGCAGTAGCGATGATCGTCGCGTAGCAGACTTCGGACATGATTCGTTCGGCGCGGACCGAGATTTGCAATTGGGCGATGATGAGTATGGCCGCGAGCCAACCTGCTAATCGAGAATGGAGTTGGCGACCTAAGGCATAGACGACCAAAGCGAGGAGAGTTTGAGCGAGATAGTTTACAACCACCGCGCCCCAGGACATGTTGCCGAAGAGGAGATAAGTCGCGGCGAGGATGACAGAGTAGCCCGGTTTGCGGAAACCGAAGTGCGCGGATGTTGATTCGCCTAAGATGGTTCGCGCGCCGTCGACGTATTGAACGGAGTCGGCGCAGATGACGTGTCGGCCTTGGCGAATGGCGAAGTGACCGGCATTGGCCAAGAGGGCGAGCACGAGGATGATCGCGGCATCCAGGAAACCGCGTGATAGATGGTTGGGAATCCGCACGATACTGTTATCGGACAGGATGTGGGTGGGGTGGACGAACCGGGTCGGCACCGCGGAAAAGTGGCACGCTGGTTTGCTGGGACCAAAGACGGCGGTTACGATCGGCAATTGAATTCGTTTATGGAAGCGATTGAAGCGATAGGGGGTTTGACCTCAACTGCCCTCCCCCTGGAAGGGGGAGGGAGTAATGGCAACGACTGTCGAGTCTGATGACCCGACCTACGAATGGCGGCGGACGGAATGAGCGGCGAAGAACATCTCAAGGAACATCGTGAACGAAAGCGTGATGCGCTGCGGGCGATGGGGGTCGATCCGTACGGCTGGCGGTTTGCAGATGTGATGCCGTCGGAGCAACTTCGGGCGGCGGCGGCGCCCCGATCGATTGAACCGGGTCATCGAAGCGAGATGCGAGCGCGCGTGGCGGGGCGGATCAGTCTGTTGCGCGAAATGGGCAAGCTGGCGTTTGTGACGATTCGGGATGAGTGCGGATCAATTCAACTTGGTTTTAGCAAGGCCGAGTTGGGCGAGCAATGGAGTGTATTGAAGCAGCTTGATTTGGGCGACATCATCGGGGCCGATGGGGTGGTGGGGAAAACCAAAACCGGCGAGCTTACGGTGTGGACGGATCGGTTGACGGTTTTGTCCAAGTCGCTGCATCCGCCGCCGGAAAAGTGGCATGGTTTGACGGATGTTGAAATTCGGTATCGACGGCGGTACGTGGATTTGTTCACGAATCCGGATGTTCGCGACGTGTTTCGGCAGCGAAGTCGGATCGTGCAAGCGGTTCGGGAGTGTCTTGTTGGGCATGGATACTTGGAAGTGGATACTCCGGCGCTGCAGCCGATGTATGGTGGTGCCGCGGCGCGGCCTTTCGTTACGCATCACAATACGCTGGACATGAAACTGTTCATGAGGATCAGCCCGGAGTTGTATTTGAAGCGGTTGCTGGTCGGCGGGATGAACCGCGTGTTTGAGGTAAGCCGGAATTTTCGCAACGAAGGGATCAGCTCGAAGCACAATCCTGAGTTTACGATGTTGGAGCTTTATGAGGCCTATGCGGATTATCATGTGATGATGGAGCGCGTGGAGCAGTTGGTTTCGGCGGGGTATGAGGTTTCGACTCGTGAGGCATTGCCGAAAAAAGTTGCGGCGATGGAGGCGGAAGTTGGTCGGCTGGGACAAGAGAAGAGTGCGGGGGATGCGGCTGAGTATGCTCAGGGGCATCATGTGAAAGAATATCGTGAGGCTCGGGATGGATTGGCCAGTGGACGAAAAATAGGTGTTTTTGGTCACTACGTGCTTGACTTCACGCCGCCGTGGAAAAGGGCGAAATATGGTGAGCTGCTTTCACAGTATGCGGATATCGGAATTCATGATGTTGATGGGGCGCGCAAGAAGGCGGCCGCATTGGGGATTGACGCAACAGGGAAAGACCACGCGGTTTTGGTGAACGAGATTTTTGAGCGGACGGTCGAGCATCATCTGGTTCAACCGACGTTTGTGTATGATTACCCGGCGGCACTTTGTCCGCTGACGCGGCGACATCCTGATGATCCGGCCATTGCGTTGCGGTTTGAGGCGTATGTCGCGGGGATGGAATTGGGGAATGCGTATACAGAGTTGAATGATCCCGAGATTCAGCGGCAAAATTTCAGCCGACACATCGCGGGTGAAGGCGATGAGACGATGGCCGTGATGGACGAGGATTTCGTTTTGGCGCTTGAATACGGCATGCCGCCGGCGGGGGGCCTCGGAGTCGGTATTGATCGGTTGGTGATGCTGTTGACCGATAGCCCGAGCATTCGCGATGTGATTTTGTTTCCGCTACAGCGATCGATGGCTACATCGTCGAATCCCATGTCCGGCGACGGTCACGCGCCGGAGACGAGTTAGGGGTTGATGTCGGGTCGATAACCTGACCTACGAACTACGATTCATTGTCTATTCTTCGTGTATTCGATGGGGGCATGTTTGGGTATTGATACATTCGTCCGAGAGGCGAAGACGCTCCACGGGTTGGCCGTTGAGCAGGTGCGATTGGACAATTTCGTCGACATCCTCCAGGCTCACGAATCCGTACCAGACTCCTTCCGGGTAGACGACAACGGTGACGCCGTGTTCGCATTGATCGAGGCAGCCGGCGGCGTTGATGCGGATGGCACTTCCAAGACCGGATCGTTTGGCGGCGTTTTTGAGGGCCTCACGAATTGCGGTGGAATTCTTGGCCGAGCAACACCCTTTGGGATGATCCGTCGAGCGCTCGTTGGTGCAGACGAAAACGTGACGTTCAAAAGGCGGCATCAGGTTTATCCAATTCGGGCTGGGTTGATCCGCAAGCCCATCCGCGAAAATAGAGCGGTCATGCTAGCGGCGCTTGAGAAGATTTGCGGGAATCACAACTTGGTCCCCGGTTTGTAGGCCGAGTTCGCCAAAACGGTTCGCGGTGACTTCAATAGTGAATTTGTACGGCGCACCCGGCGGATATTGGTTGTAGCGCTCGTCCAGCGGGGCCATCGTATACATCTTGATAACCTTCCCGGTGGAATCGATGTACGCAATGTCAAGGGGAATAATCGTGTTTCGCATCCAGAAGCTGCCCGATTGTTCCTGGTCGAAAGCGAAGATCATCCCCCGTTCCGTGCCGTTAGAAAGCTTGGCCATTTGTTCGGAGGTCACGAACATAAGCCCCTTCAATTGTTCATCCGATTCGTCGGCGATCCAAAGCTCAAACGCCTGACCCTTGATCGATAGGCCCACCGTCCCAAGCTTGTCCAATTCATTCGGTTCGTTGGGCACGCAACCCCCAAGGAAGAAACCAAACATCCCGAGCACGGCGCTCAACAATGAACTAACGGGTTTGGTCATGTCGACACTCGTCTTTTGGCACGGCTTCATTCGATTCGCTAGATACGCGACGGGCTAAGTTCGCACGCCATTGGGCGACCAATCTCCTTGTGTATAAAATGTCTTGTACCGCCAATAGGCATAACCACACGACCAAGACGAGCATGACCAGCCAAAACAAGATGAAGGCTCTGGGATGAAGTGTGGCTGTTGGTACATCGAACACGCGCTCGCCGGCCACAAACATGACCACGAGTACGACACAGATGGCCGCCCCGACCGTTCGCCAGGGACGGTGACCCTGGAGCGGCTGCTTTTTTTCTGCCATGAATCGCCCTCTATCCCCTTGGCAACCCCACGATGGAAGCGTCGCTTCCAATGGATAAAGTATGAAGTATTCGAGGCATAAAGGCAACCCAATGGGCGAGCACCAAGTTGGTTGGAAAACTCCACATCGGCAATGCCGACCCCCCTGAATAGAGGGACGGTTGAGTTGGCATGCTTGAAAAACCTACCCCCAAGGGGATTCGAACCCCTGTCGCCGGCATGAAAAGCCGGTGTCCTAGGCCTCTAGACGATGGGGGCAAGATCACCAAGATGTACGGTTTAAGTAGCCTCGATGATCGAGGGGAATGTAACGATGCCTTCCGTTAGCGTCAACCCAACCCGAGTCGAGGCCAGTGAGACGTCAGGACCGTATTCTCGGATGAACGAATCGGAACCGATTGCAAGGCAACGTCGAATTCGGCGTTGCCAGTCGGTGTGGACCGTCTTTCTCTTCGCCACGGCGTTGGGTGTCTATGTCGCCGGTTGCCGAAAGAGCGATTCGTCCGCGGTGACCGATGATCCCCCGAACCGCGAGCTCCGCGTGTATTGCAGCATCGATGAAAACATCGGGCGGACCATTTTGGACCAATTCGCGGAAAAAACGGGATTGCAAGTCTCCACCGTCTTTGATGGCGAAGCCGGAAAGACCACCGGTCTGATCAATCGGATCATTCAAGAATCGCAGGTCGGTCGACCTCGGGCGGATGTGTTTTGGTCCAGCGAGATTTTCGGCACCATCGGGTTGTCACGACGTAATCTCTTGGAATCCTACTCATCTCCCCAGGCGGACGATATTCCGGCTCAGTATCGAGATTCGCAACATCACTGGACCGCGATTGCACTTCGAGCTCGCGTGTTGGCCTTTGACCCGAAGAAAGTAAATCCCAATGAGGTGCCGAAAACCTGGCGAGAACTGGGTGATCCCCAGTTTGCCGGGCAGTTGGGTTTTGCCAATCCACTTTTTGGCACGACTCGGGGCCACATGGCGGCGATGTTCGCCGTTTGGGGCAAAGATTCGGGGCGTTTGTTTCTGGAATCGCTTCGAGAATCCGGCTGCCGCGTCGTGGAAGGAAATAGCGCGGCTGTTCGGGCGGTTGCAGATGGACGGGTGCGATTTGCCGCGACCGATACGGACGATGTATGGTTGGCCCAGCGAGCGGGATTGTCCGTGGACTGCGTGTATCCAGACCTGGGCGACGGCGGAACTCTGTTGATTCCATGCACCGTCGCTCTCGTTCGTGGGGGGCCAAACCCCTTGCGGGCCCGTGAGCTGATCGACTATCTTGTATCCGCTGAGGTTGAACGAAAACTTGCCTTGAGCGAAGCACGGCACCTTCCCGTTCGCGCCGGACTTCGTGAGGAACTCGGAATGGTCCTGCCGTCGGGATCGACCGTGTCCTACGAAGCCGTGACCGACGCCATGCCGGATGCCGTCCACGCGGTACAAGAAATCCTGCTGAAATGATCCATCCTAAGACCACGGCGATGCTGTTTGGCGCGGGTTTGTTGATCTTCGTCGCGGCAGTCGCATGGCCGACGAGTGCGCTTTTCATCTCTGCTTTTGTCCTGCCCAACGGCGAATCAACTGAGTTGATTCCATCGGGTCGGCAAGGGTTGCTCCTCTTTCGTAGTCTTTGGATGGCTGCCGCAGCCGCAGTGACGACACTTTTATTTTCCATTCCCGCAGCCGCGATGATCGGGATTTGTCGTAGTGGAAAAACTCCCATCTTGCTCGCGGCGGTTATGATGACCCTATTGGTGTGTCCACCGATGGTTTATGTATTCGGCTGGCAGAGAATACTGCCTGCAAGTACTAACCCTTCCCTGCAATGTATACTGATTTGGTCTTTGTGGGCTTGGCCCATTCCGGCCATGTTGGTGGGGTTGAGTTGGGTGCGAAGCGTTCATCCGGCATTTGAGGCCGCTTTGCTTGAAACTTCGTCGGTGTCGGCCTGGCGAAGAGTAGCATTGCCGGCCCTTCGGAAGCCGCTTTTTGCCAGTGTTCTCGTACTTTTTGTACTCTTCGTCGGAGATTACGGAACTCCGCACGCGTGCGGACTCGTGGTGTGGGCGACCGAGTTGCTGGCATTGAGCAGCGTCGCGTCAGAACCGATACAAGTTCTAATCCCAGCGCTGCCGGTCTCTATTCTTTGCCTCATCTGCACCGCGCTCTTAGTCGTGTTGTGCCACAAGGGGACACTTGGAACGGAATTGGCCGCGACAACGGGACGCACCACCACATCCCATGCGCATTTGCTGATCACGATTGCGATCTGCGCGGTCTCATGGGTGATTCCACTGATCGGACTCGTGTCGCATTTACGCGGAGCACCGGAATTTGTCGCGACCTGGCGCACATATTGGCCGGATATTCTGGCAACTTTGGGAACCGCCGGATTGGCGGCGATTCTATCCACGCTTGTCGGTATGGCGGCGTGCTTGTTTCGACGGGGAAGACTCATCGTAGTGGGTTGGATGGTGTTGTTCGCGGCCGTTCCCGCGTCTCTAGTCGGGGTGGCCATGATCTACGGTTACAATCATAGCGCTACCACGTGGGTGTACGATTCCGTCGCGATCGTCGTGCTTGCGTACGTCGCCAAATTCGGTTGGATTTCGGTGGTAGCCGCTAGGGTGGCGATGTCGCGGATCGATCCGGGAATACTGGAGCAAGCCTCGCTTGATGGTGCTTCCAAGAGTGCCACGCTACGGCACATCGTTCAGCCGGCGATCTGGCCGACACTGGTTTGCGGGGCGTGGGTGTTTATCACCCTGGCAATCAGCGACGTGGCGGCTACATCGCTCGTCCGCGTGCCTTCATTTACGCCGATCGCCCACATCCTAATCGAAAAATTCCACCGGCTGGAAGATCAGATGCTCATATCCCTGAGCCTGACGCTTATGACCATTGCAGTCATCCCAGCCCTTTTTCTTTGCTTGGCAATCCGTCGCTCCTCCACTCGCGGCTAGGGTCCACTACGGTTCACAAGGCGAATCCGGAAGCGTCGCTCCGTTCCAGACGATGAACGCCTCAGCGCCGTTTAGCAAATCAAGTAACCGCAAAAGGTCAAATATATTTACGTCACCATTGCGGTCAATGTCCGCTCGCTCGAGTTCGCAGACTTGCGTGAAACACTCCATGATGTCGAGCAGGTCGTCGCTGGTTACGTCCGCATCGGTCGTCGACTGATTTCCATTGACATCGCCCGGCAAGTAACCAAGGCACACTTTGCTACCGCTGGGGAGATACGTAATCGTCGTCCAGCTTCCCGGCGGAATCGGTCGGTCGAAATGGACTGACACGAATTCGGAGGAGCCCACGCTGACAATTGTCGGTACCGGTCCAGTCGGCGTCGAAGTCACGGAGAAATGCGAAGGGTCAATGCCCCCAACACTTCCGTCAAACGTCAACCAAACGTCTATGATTCCTTGCGAAATGTCGGCATCGTCAATCGGATGCGGTTGCCGAGCGTCAATGATGTTCGTCGGTGGGTTGGACGCAACAATGGAAATGCACGGACCGGGTTGGTAGCACTCCGTCCCATCGCCGCGATACACCCCGCCGCCGGAGACGCAATCCACTTCAAACGTCACTTCACACGACGTCCCCATGCAACACGCCCCGTTCGTCGTCGGTTCATCGCATGGCGAAAGGGCGAGTGATTGCCCGCTCCAGGGATCGTATTCACCGGACCCTATCATCAGTTCCATCAACCTCGCCAAATCCAAGACCCCGAGTTGCCCCGAACGATCCACGTCGGGATCAAAGAAGTCGCGACATTGCACGCTGTCCATAAGGCAACTAATCAATGCGTCGGCATCGGAACCGTCGACTGTGCGGTTCGTGTCTACGTCGCCGGGTAGGGCACCCAAACAGGTGAAAGAGTCTAGATTGTGGGCGTAAGTGATTATGGTCCATCGCCCCGGTGGGATCGGTTCGCTGAGCGTCAAGGTAGCGGCGTTATCGAAAGTCTCAACCATCGTGATCGACGGGGCCGGGCCGATTGGGATCGTACCCACCAGGAAGTCGTTGGCTGTCATGACTCCGGTGATAGCTGCATCGAAACCCAAAATCACCGAAGTTACTCCTTGGTTTGGATCGGGAGGATCAAGTGGATGGGGTTGCCCGGCGTCAATAGAGTTTGCGGGCGGACCGGACGAAATAATCGATAGACATAGAATGGGTATGCAATCCATTCCGTCTCCTTGATAACGACCATCGTGGGCCACGCATTCTTGTTGAGTCGTTTCGGAACAGGAGATTCCAACGCAACAGGCACCTCTTGCAACTTCACAAACCACTTCTCCACAGATGCTATCCGCACCCATGAATGTTCCACTTGCCGCCCCGCATTCCGCTGCCGTGCTGTTAGGCAAGCACTGTCCCGACACTAAACAGCACGCCCCTCTCGGCGGTTGCGGACACAACGTCGGGCTGCAAACCGCCAACTCACTCTGCGGAACACCCCCTTGTGCCGTACAAGTCGTCGCCAAAACCGTTGTGCAACTTCCATTGGCCGGGAAACAGCACGCGCGAGGCAAGGGGCAAAGCCCGGAAACGCAATCCGTAAACGCGCCTTGGTATTCTCCGTTGGCGTTTATGCACAGATTACGCGAGAAGGGTTCGCAGGTTCCATTGGGTAGACAACACGCTCCCGTCGGCAACGGCGAGCAATCGGCATTTGAACAAGTCGGGAAGCGTTCATCTAACGGATCGCCACCTTGGGCGATGCAAGCCGCATCCGTCCGCTCGGCGCACGAAGTGTTGGGCAAACAGCACGCGCCGATCGCGGGGCAAATCGACGGAATGTTGCAGGCCGTGTCATCGCCGCCGAAAGTTCCTCCCAGCGCCAAACAGTCTGTTCTCTTTCGGGTTTGACAAGCCCGATCGGTGAAACAACACGCCCCTAACGGAATACAGTTTACCGTGGACGTACAGGCCGTTGCGTTGCTGGTGATATCCAATTCGAAGGGTCCGACGTTTTGATTAAACCCGTGAACCAGAATTCGATACAGAATTCCCGTTTCCGAGCACCACGATACCGTTGACTGGAAACCGGAAGGTCCACAAATGTCGTCGTTGGCGAACACGCAGAGCGGGTCGGCGCAATCACGGCAGTACACGCTGATCTTGGTGTCAAAGGTTGACACCGTATCGCAGAGGGAAGCCGTCAAGGTATTTCCGTTCCCCATGACATTAAACCACACACCTGACGTGGTGATGAGCACGCCCGCGCAGGTCCCCGCAAGATCGTCGTTAGACGCCGCGTTTTGTGTTGTTCCGAAGGAGGTGGAAGGAATGCCGAGCGGCCCGGTTGCGTTTACGCACAAATCATTGGGCGGGTCATCGCACGGTGTAATGGCCGGGTTGTTTCCGCAACTGGTATTATTTCCGTGGTAGGTACTACCAGGTAGCTCCTGACACTGCGTTGATGTTCGTATCAGGCATCTTCCATCGGCCACACAGCACGCTCCGGTGGGTGGAGGAGTAGGACAGATGCCGGAAGTCTCGCACTGGCTGTTGTGCCCTCGATAGACCCCGCCGCTTGGACCTACACAATCAACCTGGGTCGTCTCGATGCAGGTAAACGTCGGCAAACAACAAGCTCCGACCGCAGGCGCCGGACAAGCCGAACATTGGACGCTGTTTCCAATGTAAAAGCCCCCGGTCATTTCACACTCGCGTCCGGTCAGGGTCGCGACGCAAGGTCGACCGTCCTGGTAACAACAGGACCCGGTCGGCGGTGGGGGGCAGGGATCCGACAAGCAATTGGTATTGACGCCTTTAGGCTCGCCGTCTTCCGCCATGCAGGCCCCCTGAACAAGGTCTTCGCAGGGACCGTCGCTAAAACAGCAAGCTTGCGGCGCTTCGCATTGACCGGGCATGCACGCCAGGCCCACGCCGATGAAGACTCCGGCTTGGTCTTCGCAAGCCGTCCGTCTGATGGACATGCAAGTTCCATTGGGAAGACAGCACGCTCCGGGTGCTTCCGGACAGACCGAGCAGGAAACCCCCACATTGCGAAACATTCCGCCCTGATCGAGGCAGGAGATTTGAGTCAACTGCCGACAGTTGTCTTCGGCCAGGAAACAGCACGCGCCTACCGGACCCGGACAAGGGTTGTTGGTCTGGCAGGTACTGCCCGTTCCGTGATAAACCCCGTCATTCAATGCACAGAGTGCAGGGGGGACGCCATTCTGGCAGTCCGCATCCACGCAACACGCGCCGACCGGTTGCGGGCAAATGGGCGAGCAGGAGGTTCCGTCTCCCCGATAAGTGCCACCGCTTGACACACAATCGGGCCGAGGTACACCGGGAACGCACGTGCCGTTCCCGTAGCAGCAACCGCCCACCGGTAGACTGGAACAGGTGGAGTCGTCGCACGTGGAATTATCCCCCCGATATACGCCTCCGAGCCACGACGCGTTGACGCAAAACAACTGTGTCGTCATGATGCACACGGCATCGGCGATGCAACAGGCTCCATAGATTATTGCGGGACTCAGACAGTTGGAAGGACAGAGCGCGCCGTCGCCGCGGTACCTGGCGTTCGGCAAAGCCTCCTCGGTGCAATTCAACCGCGAAGGCACAATTTCACATTGATCTTGGGTGAAGAAACCAAAGCAACAGGCTCCGCCGCAATCCGTGGTCTCAATGGGCGGATTGGGTGGATCAAGGATCGGTCTCCCCAATGTAGCGCAAGTGGTTCCATCGCCTCGATAATCCCCCGGCACGGAGTTGAGACAGAATTCTTCGGTGCGATCCAGACACGATCCCGGATTGCCGGGTGTTCCATCCAGACAGCATGCTCCCTTACAGCGATTCGGAGTGCAATCCGTTCCCACGCCCGAAAAGACGGAATTCGGAATGGCTTCGCACTCGAACGAACACATCTCGCGGCAGGTCGTACCCGTGCAACAGGCTCCGGTCTGAACCGGGCAGGTCACCTCAGTGTCCGAGCATTGAGTGTTTTCGCCTTGCCAATCTCCGCGAACCGTATCCAACGCGCACTCCAAAAACTCGACGTCGTTTTCGCATTCGGCACGACAGGGTTTGCAGCACGCCCCGCATCGACAGACACTGCAGGGTTGACGTTCCCCCCGAAAATACCCACCCAAATCTTCGCATTCAGACTTCAGCCGTTGCAGGCAGGAACTCTGCCCTACGCAGCAGCAGGCGCCCGGTTCCGGTTCAAAACAAAGGTTCATTCCCAAGGCCCCGGTGCTAACCGTGGCCAGAATCAGACCGACCGATGGCACGAACAAGGGCGGTCCGCCCCCCTGTAACCCGATCAGGTCGACATTGACGTTCCCCCGCGTTGTTCCATGGGAAAAATCCAGCGGATATTGAAGGCTATCGCGAAGTCGCGTGATGGGTCTAGGTCCCCAGGCCAATCCAAGAATATAGTCCGTTCCGGGTTGAAGTTGAATCGGGACCATGTCCTCCGGCGTTCCGTAGAACCCACGCCCGGTTCCTATCACCGTTACGACGATGTCTGGCCGTACTCGATTGAGGTTCCCGATGGTGTCGATCTTTCTCAAAACCGTAAAGTAAAGATCCGCTTCTCCAACAAAATCCAATTCAAAAGCGAAGTGATGCAAGAGCCCCGACGATTGAACGCGGTACACGTTTCCACGGAAGCGATTGGTGTTGGACACCCGATCCTCGGCCGTATCGGCGATGTTCTCACACGTGAATGGTGTGAGATCGAATCCGGCAGTGACCGAATCAGAAAGAAGATCACCCTCGATTTCTTCGCCGACTTCCAACTCTGCCGTGAACTTGCTTTCATCCCTCTCGAATGAACGTTGGGATGGATCTTCCGCCCTCGAAGATGGAACGAATCCACCATTCCATAAGGCCAAGACCGTGGTAAACAAGGTAATATTTATTCGGCATCTCCCCATGTCCGATTCCTCGCATTCAAAGTTCGCTATGTACACCGGGGTTACCCGGGGAACAGAAAACACATGCTCCATTCAACCCAGGCTAGCAAGATACCCCCTCCGTTTAGACTTCGTGGCATTATAGCCTCTTGTAACTGCCTATACCAATGTGGAAGAAAGTTGATTTCGTGATGGTCGGCAAGGTTATCGGAGCAAGATATTTGGATTCGACGAGCAGCGTAATTCGGATTAGTCGGCCCATATTAACAAACTGCCGTCCACGTCGGGGAATCTCCTGTTCTTGGCGCGCCCATTCCCTAATCGCGGAAAATATCTTTGTAGCGGGATATCACCCGTTGGCCGATTCGGACGGGAGTCGGTTTTCCAAGGAAAACAGGAAGGCGATCAACCGTCTCTTGGAATCGCAAGGCGTGATCTTCGAACTCCGACACCGGAACGGTTTCCAAGGATGTTGATCCCCAAATGGTCCCATAAACCGTATACACGTCGGAATGGGTCGTCACCCAATCTCCCAAGGCGACCAACGTACCGACGGCCGATACGTAATCCGCGAATTCGGCGCCGCCGTCTACGAAGCCGCCATCGATTCGGTAATAAGAGAATTCCTTCCAATTCTTAATGGGTTGGTCGAACAACGTTTCTTTATTTCGCGGATTGTCGACGACGTCTAATTTTTTTCCCGCCGCGGTGTGGCGAATATTCGCGAGTTCGCCGACGCTTAGGAATCCTGTTCCTCGACGCATGGCCGGGGCTTCGTTTCGCCAGCCACGGCCATAACCTTGAGGCACCTCGGTGTCGTAATCGCCGGTATATTCAGCAATTGTGGAATTGGCGCTTGGCTTTTTCCCGATGGCTCGCGCTTCACGATAGGCCACAATCGCTTGGGCCAGTTCAGGACCGATCGTAGAAGCTCGTTCGTCCGGCGTCGAAACCTGGGCCAGTTGAGTGAGGTTGGGATCATATTGATTGGATTCATTGCTCGGAACAAGCGCCACGGCACGACGAATCTGATTTCGATAGCTGGACGGGAACTTGGCCATCGGCATCAACGGCAAACCGGAAAGCACACTCGCCGGGGCCGAGTTGATATCGATACGGGCGTCCACTTGAAGACCGTCTTGGCTTACGCGCGGTTGGGCGGATTGAACGATCGTCGGTTTGTTTCTGATCTCATCCGGTTCGGACCAAACCCCCTTGTTTCGCAACGGCAAGGCCGTGAAATAATCAAAGATCAACTGCCCCCAGGGCAATTGTGCTAGATCGCCGGGTTGATCCCTGGGGAACATCATTCCCGGATTTCGCGGATCGTCGTTCGGCGCAACGTGGTGCTTGTTTTTCGCATCAGGATTGTTGTTCACATCAAAAACGGGCATGCGGCCGTTATCAATCGCCGTCTGGTCCGCCGCGAGATACGTCGTCCACGCCATATTCGTTACGCCGGAACTCAGGTCATCTATGGACCGATTCCCATACCGCATCAAAAGCAAAAGAGAACCCGTGGTTGGAAACGCGGACGCAATGGAACCCGTATTGGCTTGCATCAACTGCACCGGCCTTAGATTGTTGTTCATCGCATGGGAGTTGTTCCGCCCAAGAGAATGTACAGCAGCAGCATCCTCATTGGTTGCACAGGTTCCATCCTTGATGTCCGCCACGTTCTCCGGAATCGGAGCAAACCAAGGCCAAACCGGCGAGTTCATATCCACGGCACTATTCCGGGCCCGTTCCAACGAATGGCATTCGGGTGCTGTAGTCGTGACACTCAATAGAGTTGCCGGTACGGAAAACTGATCAACAACAACTTCATAGTTGTTCTGTTGAACGGAGTACTTGGCAATGAGGTAGAGGGTATCTCCGGGTGAAAACACGAACATTCCGGTTGCGTCAAAGTAACCTGCTATTCCATTCAGGTTGCCAAGCTTGCTCTGCGCATCGGCTTCGTCCACGCATGCTTGACAGGAATAGATGACGAGGAACCCCTTTCCGTTTATCTGAGGAACTCTGATCTCCGGTCCGTCACCTTTGACTCGAATCCAGAAGATCGGCGTGTTCGCCCCGGTAACCGGGAAACGTTCGGAATAAGGGTTGAAAAGCTCAACGGCATAAGCACTGTTGAGTGGGTCATACCGCATGGTCACAGGATCCCATACCGCATTCGCGGCTACTTCCGTGATAAACAACTGCCGCTCCAGCCCGAAGACATATTGATCGGTCAGCTCTCGCCCGACGTTGTCTGAATCACCGTAATCCATCGATCGAACGGGAACGCGGGTGGGAATCTCATCCGCGTCAGCGAAGTCGATCAAGTTTGCGGTGAGCGCGGCCGCAGTTCGTTGCAGTTTGATCAAACCGGTCTGATCCGCCCAAGTCCAAATCGCGGGCGTCGGAGGAGCGTCGGCTGGGGGAGGTGGAGTTGGTGGGGGTTCAAAGACTCCCCACTCGGACCCTCGTGCATTCAACAATAGCAGCGAAAACGCTTCTTGTATTAATTGAATGCGCTGATCGGCGGTGATCACCTCGGCATTGTCCAGCGCCATTCCTTCATTGACGCCGTCCATGAGTGCATAATCCAGCCACGGCAGACTCATCTTCATCCGCCCTTTGCGTGGATCGAGTTTGCAAGGCGCGTCCGTTTCGCTCCAGGAGCATTCACACCAGTTGGCCGATCTAACCCCGCGAGAACCCGTCATCACATTCGGCAGGCTGTGCGGATAGTTGGGATATTCAAACACCGTGTCACAATCACCGATACCATCGCCCCGATTCACCGCGATCATTTGCGACACGGCGTCGGTTTTCAAGGCAACACCCTTTCCGGTCGTCACGTCTCTCACCCAGACTTCCGTCGGTCGTGCCAAAAGATTGTCATGGCTGACGGTAGTGACCAGATGTCGAAGATCATAGCCTTCGGTTGCGTCGGGGTTCATTCGGGTCGTCCACTCCTCCATGTCCGCACCAACGGTCTGGTCATACGGTGCGTATTGGTGCATGTTGCGAAGCACGGATTCACCAGGGGGAAAGAGCATTCGGGAGAAATGTCCTTCGCCGATGTTGTCGCCGTCACCGCCCTTCATTGGATCGGCCAATGGATTGCCTTGGATCATGGTGACGGGAAGTTGTGCGGAGGGAAGGATATTCCGCCGGCGCAGCGAAGTCTCCTCGGCTTGCGACGAGTACGTCTTAACCGTCAATCGCTTCGCCCATACCGAGAGGAACTCATCGTCGGGAAGATTGCTTTCCCAACCCATGACATTTCCGATCAACGCCGGATGGGCTTCGGAAACATTGACCATTCCACCGTGCGGAATGATCCTCGTCGCAATATTCACCTTCTCTCCCGCGATTCCCGGCGGTTGAACGATCTTGTTCAACTCCGCGATTTGGGAGGGCGATACCCCGAGTTCCTCCAAATCGACGAGAATGGCGTCCACGATTCCGTCGCCGTCGGCATCGGCCACCAGCGGTGCATTCGGATCGGTGGGTCGTTCATCAAAAGGTAGAAGTTCGCCAACGTTATTCTCCGTCGGCAATCGATAAGTGGTTAATACGCTGAAGTTGCGCATCGACGTATCGATGTATCGATAGTTGCCAAGAATCGATCCAGCCGTCGGGCCGTTACGCAAGGTCTTTAGATCGGTAAACCAACCAAAAACCCACTGACCGTCTCCTGGGGAGGCGGGAGGGTTCTCTAAAAAATACGGCTCAATGGGAGAAAACAGCGGGTGGACCACGGGAAGCTCGGAATAAGTCGGAAACGCTGTTTTAAACACGTCAAACTGCGCAGGAAGCGTTCCCGTCGCGGGATTTGCAAGTTCCGTGTTTGCCCCGAGGGGAACCGCACCGCCCGGAATTCCAGGACGAACCAACCAGGATTCCGTCAACAGCGTGTCGGTGATGGCCCCGGCTTGTCGAACGGCCACTTCATTGCGACCGGCTTGGCGTTCCAAACTCAGCAAGGTTGCGTCAAATCGGATGGTGGTGAGAAAGGCCACTCCAGTCACGAACAAAATGCCAAGGACTGTCACCACGAGAATCAAAGCCGATCCGCGACGACGGTAAGCGCCGCGTCGAGCGCATTTCGTAACATCGGCCAATCGATTCATCTTCGTGACTCCGCCAAATCCCTGCATGAAAACGTCGCTTTCCCTGTTCTGCTTCGTCATTCGCCCACCGGGGCCACGATCACGTGGCGAATCGGACGATCCAACCTTCGACCGCTGTCGAACAAATCCACGGTAATCCGCAAGGCCACTGGAAAGATATGTTCCGCAACGATCGGTGCTGCAACAGGACCCGTATCGTCATCTGGATCCGTGCCACGACGTGTCGCCGTAAAAATCGCTATGTTCGTGCGGTCCAATACCCCGTATTCCTTGATTCGCCAATTGGCTTCGTCGCTATCAGCGGGTTCGTACGCAAATCGGAGTTGCAAAGAGTATCGGTCCGAGGCCGTAAACATGTTGGGGTCGAGTCCGAACAAATATCCGGTGAGCAATTCATTGAGGCGGGACGATCGTTGACCCCCGGCGGAAACCACATCGTCCAGCTCCATCGCTTTTTTAAGCGAAGTGAGTGGATTGGGATCGAGCATTGGCATGGCGGGGTCTTTCTCAATCCCTTGATCAAACCAAAAAATATCCTTCTCGCCGTCCAGCCGACCGCTGACGAACGAATTCCGCGGATCCAGCGCCCATTCTACTTTGAACGAGGCACAGTTCGGGAGAAAATAATGACCCAATCGATCGGCCATTCTCGGCGGCGGCGTCGGATCAAGCTGGCTTCTTTCGAAAGGTTTCGACCACTTGTTGTGCTGATCGAGTTCGAAAACATTCGGGAGATACCAAGGTTTCCCGCCGGGGGTATTCGGCGAACCGGTGGAAACAAGCACTTCCTTTTCGTAGTTAAAATTCGCCACGATATCCACATCGCCCAGCAGAAGCCTATCCGTTTTGAGATCACCGGGTCCGCTGAAAGGGTCGGGTTGTTCATGGCCTGATTTTCCCATGGAGGCAACCCGCCGCCCGGCGGTGGTGCATTAGGGATGAGCAGGATGCTTCTACGGGCGAGATGCCAATGTTCAGCCGGTACGGCCGACGGCAAGTTCAGATCATCGGGAAATGCGTCGGGACCCATTTCAAAGCGAAAACCGTCCGCACCATCGGGAACATATTCACCCAAGTCCGCATGCCCGTAGACCACTTGCTGCATTTGTGAAGTCACTTTGGGATCATGAAAACTGGTGGCTTTGTAGCAGGAAAAAATCATCAAAATGTCCGCCCGCGGTTTTTCGGGAAGACCGGATGCCGCCACAATTCGATCGACGTCTTTTGGAAACGGATACCCATCTCCAGGCTCGCGATTGTTATCAGCCTGGCGACCTAGATCGGTCCAATAGGTGTTGATCGGATTGCCTTGAATGAAAAGGACGGATTCGCCCGGTCGAACATGTCGAAGGTCTTCGCGAACCGACTGTTCGAAAAAGCGAAGATATTGGTTGACCTCGGAAACAGCTTTTGCTTGACCGGTCGACTGAACCGTAAGGCTCATGACTTGTCCGGCGAGGGAAAGCATGAGGAGAAGAATTCCCACGGCCACCACCAATTCCGCCAGGGAGAAACCTCGTTGTCGGTTTGTTTTTCGCAACCTATTGAAATACATAGCTTTATGAGAAACTTACAACACGGTTGGAGCGCGCTTCGCAAGCGACGTACCCCACTGCATCCCGTGAATTATCGAAGTAGGCAAGTGTCGGTCTAGGGGTAAAGTCTTTGTTTTTCGTGGATTTATAGGACGAAAACGGGTGCAGCCGAGTTCCGATAACTCATTTGCAAGCTCCGATAACTGTCACGAAGTTGGGATTACGCTGAAGGAACGAATGTTGATCCCCACTACCGGTTGTTGACCCTCAAAAATGGGTTCGCCATTGAGTTTTCTTGTTGATTTCACCGGCGGTGGAAAAACCCAGACGGCCCGAACTTGCTCGCAGGGGTCTAAAGACAAGTGACCTGATTCGCAACGGGGGTCGTCGATGGGGAGGTCTATGTCTTCCAGAAATATTTCGCGGTCGAGGGTTAGGAGTGCCTGGGTATTATCCAGTCCGGCCAGCCGGCGTTTTTCCACCCGATACATGTTGCCGCTGATTTCGTCGACAAAGAAGGCTCCTGGTGGGAACAGATCGATCAACATCGCATGGGTTGGAAAGTCTAACGGATTGACTTCCACCTCGGACGGAATATTCGTTGGACCGGTCAAAGCCCGCACAGTGAACGGGCCTCGGAACAAGAGATGAACGCGCCAGGGCACGGGAAGCGCGACATCGTTTTCCGGGGGCAGAGCGTAGGGGATGGATGCCTTTTCCGGCAAATCATAGGGATTGGGAGTGTAGTCCGGGTCGGCGTCTTGTTGCACATAACGAGTCAAGGCTTGTGGACGTCGAAGCAAAACGTAGTAGAGATCAAAATCGCGGCGAAGACTTCGCGCGGCTTGTGCCTCGTCTAAGTTCTTCAGACGAACATTATTCGGTTGATCCCGCAAGCCGCCCGCGAGAATATTGGTCGGGCCGACTCCTTTTCTCAGACGGTGCAAAACGGCCCACGTAAACCGACGACCGTCCAATAGCTCGTCCCACTCCACGTCCGGCATGGCGAAGTCCCGGTTCGCTCTTGTTCGAATCGGAGGGTGAACGCGACTTTCCGAGCTGACCCGGGCGGAGACATAAAGTCGCTGCTCCGCGAACTCCGGGTAATCCAAAGGGTCGATGGCAAGCTTGGTTCCGTCGAGTCGATAGGGATAGGCCGCTCCGCCGGGAGTTTTCCACGGCTGTTCCGAGACAATTTGTCGCATCCCCGGAACGTCTAAATTCGAAACGAGCAAGTTTTCCATGTTCAGTACATGAACGCGAGTATCGCTATAGGCGACCAGCAAATCCTTGCCCTGGTTCTTGTCGAAATACCACGTGTTATCCCCCGCAAACATGCTCCCATCTTTGCCAGGCCCGCAGACAAACGCCAGGGATTTCATCGTCGCCTCGGATACGTCGTTGATGGTGGTGAGGTTGGTGGATTCACTGAGTTCCTTGGCCCGAGTCCATGCCACCGGAAAAAGCGTAGCGACCATGATCATGCCCAAACCGAGGATTACGATGGCGATCATCATTTCGATAAGCGAAAAGGCGGGGAAAGAACCAGATCGTTGCATTCGAATTGGTGCGCGTCCTAAAACTTCGCTTTTTCGGGTCGCGCGGGCTGAAGCCCGCGGCTCGATGAGGACCGCTCCCTTACGGTCGCGGCTCTGATACCACTGCTCAAGAGCAGTGGCACACAGCCGTGTTGGTGTGAGCGAACCTGGACATGTCCGCCTAGGAGCGGACATGCCACCCATCGTTTGTGCGGTCTTGCATCGGTTCATGGTGTCGCTGCCTCTCCGAGGGGTCCACGAATCACCGCACCCATGTGTCGACTGACGTAAAACGGCGTGGCCCCGCGCTCCAGCGCCTCGCGCATTTCCTTGCCGTCCTTTTCCGGCAAGCCGATCTTCAGGCGAACCAGATCGGCGTCATCGTACACCATAAGCCCGTCGACAGACGGGAAATTGACGGCCACGAGCATGCTGGGAGCGCCTTCTTCCACCACTAGAAAACCCACGCCCGGTGGTGGGAATTCGGCGGTCAAGGTCGGGCCCTCAATCTGGTACCAATGGGGAACAATCGGTCGGCGGCCCGCGACGCCATCACCACCAACCGGCAAGCGCGTGCGATCGCCGATCCCGTTGTTGTCTTCATCCATGTCCTGAATGAGCACGTCCCGCCAGTCGACGAGATCTCCCGTACTGGAGTAAATCATGGTGAAGAAATTACGATGACGCTGGGCGGTGTGGATGTCGATTGGAAGGTGTTGCATGGCTTCGCCGTCAGTGCGCTGGACTTCGATGTCGCTAAACGTCAGAAATGTCCGATCCATGGACCAAGGCTCCACGATGTAGCGCGGGGACGCGCGCATTGGGGCTGGTAAAACGTGATCTTTTTCATCGGTCGGATGAAAGACGTTTTGCATCAAGGCCAAACTGGCGTCGGCTTGTTCGATCGGCGTGATTCGTTGAACTCCGTCGGCGTCCACGTGGAAAAACAAGCCCGTCTGCACGCCGCTCGCCTGCAACGCGCGGGCCCGGGCGACCATCAACAATCCGCGCAGGGTATTTTCGGCATCGGCCACGCGGCGCTGTCCCCACAGCGCGGTCGCCGCCGGAACAACAAGGGCAACGAGTACCAAGATCACGCTTACGACAATCACCATTTCCACGAGCGTGAACCCGCGATTTCGGCTCATCATCGATCGGAGATCATCCCCATGTCCCAAGGACATGGGCCACGCTGTCTGAAAAAGCGTGGGCCGGGCGGGCGGAAGCCCGCGGCTCGCTGGGGTTTTAGAATGCACTCTAACCACGGGTTCAATTTCCCTTAGCGAGTTTGTTCGCCAAACCGTCATCCGCATAGACATTGTCCGCGTTAAGGCGATGGGTGATCTTGCCGTCATCAAACCAGTCGCGAACCAAAGACGCTTGGGCGGTGTCTTTCATTTCCACTTCTGTGAGCTGATGTTTCCCGTCCGGACCCCACGAAAACACAATGGGTTGACCGCCGTTGAGCCGCACCATTTCCGTGGAGGCTCGGTTCCAATAATCCGAATGATTGCTGGAGGGCGCGGCTTGGGGAGTTTGGGTCGTAACATTCGTCACCCAATCGCGCTGCGACAGATACCCGAACGGAAACCCCCAATCATCCAGCGGATAGCGTATTTGCTGATCCCCATCAGGGTCCCAAAGTTGATTGACATTGCGATCAAGGAA
>JBBTCX010000204.1:29561-30247 GCA_038043045.1 Planctomycetota bacterium
ATCAAGGAACTGGATGGGGTTGCCTTTTTTATCCACGGCGCCGGGTGACCAATTTCGGGTGGGAATTCGACTCAACATGCTGCTGGCCGACTCGGAGTACAGGTCCAACGTCAGCATCATCGCGGCGATATCTCGATGCTCCAACGCGTCATGGTCCGGGTCCGAATTCGTGTAGAACCGCATCCGCGCTTGTTGAGCTTCTTTGGTGTTTATCGTGGGGTGGATTTCGCCCTTGTTCCGTCCAACCAATGGATAGCCGTAGTTGCCCACCGAGCCGGGTAGCCCCTTCTTTCCATAGACGTCCAGTTCATCCGGGGGATACAAGCCATAACGCTTCAAGTAGGTCGGGGTTTGAGGACTGGCCGTGTCCCCTTGAATGATATTGGTGATCGGCGGCTTGTCTTCCTTGAACTGTTCCAGCGCATCTCGAAGCACGAGCAAGACCGTCTTCGTATTCTTGATCCGGGCGTCGGAGATGAACACGGTGCTGGCGGTAACGATCGCCCCCACGAGAATCCCGATGATCACGACGACGATGAGCAATTCGATAATCGTGAACCCGCGAAATCCACGAACAACTGACGGCACCGAGTGGGAGAAAATTTTGCACACTTATATGACGACCCTGGGCAAGTTCGTGACATCGTCATCGGTTCCGTATCGCCCATCGGGTCCCGCGCTGATGA
>JBBTCX010000205.1:0-1308 GCA_038043045.1 Planctomycetota bacterium
CCAACGCGGTCATTATAACCTGCGTGTCAAGAGACTTTTGCAACGGACTGTTAGGCTGGAGATGCATTACAGCGTTGTACATCGTTGTGTGCGCGATGCGCGAACGCCATTATCGATGATGTATTTTGATGACTAGGTGAGATTGGAGTATTGAGATGGGATTTATGAGCAGATGGACCTCCTTGGAATTGGGCGTAATTGGAATGGTTTTTTTCTATTGCGTTGAGTGGCTGTTCCATAGTTCCGCGCCTCAGATCGTCCAATGGGCAGCAAACAGATTTGCGGGGTTATGAATGTGTGTCAGTAGTGGGAATCGAAATCGACCGCTCAATTGGCTTTCCTAATGCGCCGCGGCAATTGGGCACCACCCTTGAGGATACCCTGCGAAGGTCGGAGCGGTGGGTTTATCAAGGGCCGGAAAGTGCTCAAGAACCGCACACTTTGGATCAGCCTGCCGGGAGCCCTGTCTTGCAAGGGTCGTCGGGCACCAGCCAATCGGCTTCGGTGTCGTATAAAACAATTCCACCCGACTGTCGTGCAGTCAAGGTATCTGTCCAGATTACGAAAATGCCTCACCGAGGGTTCGGCCAGCCGCGCAGTATGACGTGCCACTTAACCGTGACTGATCCCAAATCAAACGCTAAACTTGGCGAAGCAGAGATTTCTGCACGCAGCGGTCAGACGTTCGGACAGAATCTGCTAATCGGCGTTGCGGCTGGCCCAGAAAACATGTCACCGCACATGGACGATGACATGGCAAAGATATTGCTCTACAACTCAATGGCGCAAAGCATTGTGAAGGCGTTGGAACGCGCGAAGAGCGGGATGTAGAAGCCGTAAGCCAAGTAGGACTTGGCGTCGATCCGACGTTTGCGATTCCGCAGAATCCTCTTGCGTTCCGACTTCGTCCGCGCTCTATTGCTGCTCACTCGAAATACCTTTGTGCCTGACAGTGCCAAACACTTGACACCGCACGTTATACACGGAAAACAAAGGCGTTTCGAGTCTTTTTTGTCAAAACCCACGACGGTCACGCTTGTTTTGGGACTAGAAGCCTGTGACCTTCAATCCGGCGCCTGCCACTTACCACTGCCCCAACCACCCACCGGTTCATGCTGCAACGCGTCAGTTTGTTTGGCGGATAGAGTCATTCTTGTTGCGAAGCTCTGTTCCCCGATTCCACATTTCATCCAGGGGGCCAATGTTCAGATTCAATTTACGCCGACATTTACCCTTTCGAAGGCAACGGACTGTTAACGTCTGCCATTTCTTCGCCGCGGATTCCATCAACTTGAACACCATCGTCAG
>JBBTCX010000206.1:0-4782 GCA_038043045.1 Planctomycetota bacterium
GGGTGTGGGGATAACAACTTCGGGGAATGCGACGTTCCCGCTCCCAACATCGGCTTTATCGCCGTCTCGACAGGCTCTTGGTATAGTCTGGGTCTCAAGGCCGACGGGTCCATCGTGGCGTGGGGACGAAACAACCACGGGCAGACCGAAGTTCCCGCGCCCAACATGGGATTCGTTGCCGTCGCGGCGGGCGATTATCACAGTCTGGGCCTCAAGGCCGACGGCTCCATCGTGGCGTGGGGCCAAAACGACTACGGGCAAACCAACGTTCCCGCGCCCAACACCGGCTTCGTTGCCGTCTCCGCGGGCGGGTACCACAGTCTTGGCCTCAAGACCGACGGGTCGGTCGTGGCCTGGGGATGGAGCATCTTTGGTCAAACCAACGTCCCCGCCCCTAACAGTGGTATTATCGCAGTAGACGCGGGCGGCGCTCACAGTCTGGGCCTGAAGGTCGATGGTTCGATCGTGGCGTGGGGATCCAACCAATACGGTGAAACCAACGTTCCCGCGCCCAACACGGGTTTCATCGCCATCTCTGCTGGCCGCTTTCACGGTCTTGGTCTGAAGGCCGACGGGTCCATCGTGGCGTGGGGACGCAACGATTCCGGGCAAGCCAATGTTCCCGCGCCCAATTCGGGTTTTGTCGCCATTGCCGCGGGCAGAACCCATAATCTCGCAATCGCAGCGAATTGCGGATCAGCCCACCCCGACTGCAACTGCAACGGCCTCGACGACATGTGCGACGTGAGCTGTGGGACACCCGGCGGACCCTGCGACGTCCTCAACTGTGGTCAAAGTAGCGATTGCAATGGCAACGGCCGTCCGGACGAGTGTGATCCAGATGAAGACACCGACGGCGTCCCCGATGAATGCGACAATTGCCCCGAAAACTCTAACCCCGAACAGGCCGACGGCAACGTAAATGGCGTCGGAGACGCCTGCGATTGCGGTGATGGAATCGTCGCTGCCGCCGAGGATTGCGATGGCGGCAGTTGTTGTACACCCGAATGCAGCTTCGTGCCGGCGGGCACGCTGTGCCGGCCGTCGGCAAGCGATTGCGATGGGGAGGAAAAATGCAGCGGCAGCGGCGCGGATTGTCCGCCGGATGTCGTCATTAACGACTGCATCAACGATGACGGATGCTGCCCGGATGGTTGTACGCCGATCACCGATCAGGACTGCGGTCCCCCGCCCATCCCAACCGTGTCCCAATGGGGATTACTCATTCTTGCGCTGCTCCTGATCACGCTTTCAAAGTGCAAACGCGTATGCGAACCGCGAACAATCCCACCCGACTTGCCGTGAATCCGAGCGAAACCCGGAATAAGGGCTTGCGTGGGAATGCGGTTGCCTTGAAGGGCATCATCCGCCACAGTGGCCGGCCTCTGGATCGATTGCAAACTCATGGTACCCTTAGCGACGGCCGCGACCGACACGGCCTAGGGAGGAACGACTTTGGTCGACATCGACAAAATCCGGCAACTCGTCGAAATGATGGTTGCCAATGACCTTGTGGAGATTTCTCTCCGCGATGGGGAAGAGGAAGTGAACCTTCGTCGTCCCCACGTCGTGACGGGTCCGACGATTCCCGTTCATTTGCCTTACGGCCATCTTCCTATGGCGCATTCTTCCATCCCGCCAGCCCAAAGCACCATGTCCACTGAAACACCCGTCGCTCCAAAGGTCGAAGAAACATTCCTGGAGATCATTTCTCCTATGGTGGGGACTTTTTATTCATCCGCCGATCCGGAGTCGCCGGCGTTCGTGCAGGTGGGCGGAAATATCCAAATTGGTTCGGTCGTCTGCATCGTGGAGGCCATGAAGGTCTTTAATGAGATCAAGTCGGAAATTGCCGGAGTTGTTGAGCGCGTCTTGGTGAAAAACGCCCAACCGGTGGAATATGGCCAACCCTTGTTCCTGGTTCGTCCCCATGCATGAGCATGGAGGATTCCGTTACCGAGTAGAAGACCCTGAAGGGTCCGTGTCGAACTTTTCTTTTCGTGACCAGCGGGGATCCAGAGGATGTTTCGAAGAATCCTGATCGCCAATCGCGGGGAAATCGCATTGCGAATTGCTCGCGCGTGTCACGAGCTTGGCATCGAGACCGTCTGCGTTTTTTCAGATGAGGACCGAGGACAGTCGTATCTGCATTTGGCGGATCGAACGATTTGCATTGGCGGTGCAGCGCCGAAAGACAGTTACTTGCGAAGCGACCGGTTGATCGCCGCGGCCGAAGTGACCGGCGCGGATGCGATCCATCCTGGATACGGATTTCTCGCTGAAAACGCCCAATTCGCGGAGAAATGCCGGGCCTGTAATATTGAGTTTATCGGTCCCAGCGCCACGGCCATGCGGCAGTTGGGCGACAAAGCTTCGGCGCGGGAACTGGCCAAGCGATTGAAGGTGCCGACGATTCCCGGCAGCGACGGCATCGTGGACGACGACAACGAAATCGTTCGGCTGGCGATTCAGATTGGGTTTCCAATCATCATCAAGGCTACTGCGGGTGGTGGTGGACGGGGAATGCGCATCGTTCGGGAGCGGACCGAGTTGGTCGGCGCGTTGAAACAAGCCCGCCAAGAGGCCCAAAGCGCCTTCAGCAATTCCGATGTTTACATCGAAAAATACATCGAACGGCCGCGCCATGTTGAAGTGCAATTGATCGGCGATCATCATGGAAAAGTCATTCAACTGAATGAGCGCGATTGCAGTACGCAACGTCGACATCAGAAACTGATCGAAGAGTCGCCGTCCCCGGGAATTGACGCGCGAACGCGGAAAGACCTTTGCGCTGCCGCCGTGAAATTGGCCACCGCGGTTGGGTATTCCAATGCCGGAACGGTGGAATTCCTGGTCGATGCGAAAGGGAAATTCTATTTCATCGAAGTGAACACGCGCATTCAAGTGGAGCACCCCGTCACGGAAATGACCACGGGGATCGATCTCATCAAGGCCCAGATCAAGGTGGCTGCCGGGGTACCCCTGGATTTTACGCAGAAAACCGTCATTTCGCGGGGTCATGCCATCGAGTGTCGCATCAACGCCGAGGACCCCGATGAAAAGTTTCGTCCATGCGCGGGAACAATTACACGATTTCGTCAGCCCGGTGGATTGGGCGTGCGCGTGGATACGTTTGCGCATGACGGGTGCAAAATATCTCCTCGCTATGATTCCATGATTGCCAAGTTGATCGTTCACCAGCCCACGCGCGAGGAAGCGATTCAGTGCATGCGCCGATGCTTGCAGGAATTCATCGTCGAACCGGTGAAGACGACGATTCCCTTCTTGCGGAAAGTTCTCCAGCACCCCGATTTCATGTCGGGTTCGATTGACACGAGTTTCGTGGAGCGAACGTTTTTTCCAGGACCCGCCTCTCGGTAGTTCCTTTTTCGATGCGTTTTAATCGGGCGAGGAGCTTGGCGTTCCTGTTTTTAGTCGACGCCAGACTCGGCTCGGCAAGTCGCGTCCCATCGACTGGGCTATGATCGACGACGCTTCCACGACTTTTTGCAAATCAACTCCTGTATCGATGCCCATCTTTTCGAGCATGTACACGAGGTCTTCGGTGGCGAGGTTTCCCGCGGCGCCAGGCGCAAATGGACAACCGCCGAGTCCTCCCGCGGAGGAATCAAACGTCTCAATCCCCAGTTGCAGCCCGGCGAAAACATTCGCCAACGCCGTTCCGTAGGTATCGTGAAAATGAAGGGCCACAAAGTCGGTGGGGAGCTTTTCCAGCAGGAATCCAACGGTTTCAAGAACGTCGGTCGGGACGGCCACCCCGATGGTGTCACTGATTGCCACTTGATTCACGCCGATATCGAGGAGTCGTTGGGCGAGTTCTAGGACCCGATGTTTAGAGACCGCGCCTTCGAAAGGGCAGACGAAACAACAGGAGAGATATCCACGGACGGTAACGCCGTTGGCACAGGCTTCTCGAATGATCGGGGCAAAGGCTTGAAGCGATTCCTCGACCGTCATGTGGATGTTGTTGCGGGTGAACGATTCGGTTGTCGCGGTAAAAACGGCCAATCGGCGAATTCCGCAATCGAGCGCGCGGCGAAGACCTTTTTCATTGGGTACCAAAGCCGAGTAGATCAAGCCCGGTTTTCGAAGAAGCGATTTTGCGACTTCTTCAGCATCGGCGAGTTGCGGAATCGCCTTGGGATGGACGAACGACGTGGCTTCGATCTGCGTAAGTCCCGCATCGGCGAGTTTTTGAATAAACTGAAGTTTGACATCGGTGGGTATGGCTTGCGATTCATTCTGCAAACCGTCGCGAGGACCGACCTCGACGATGTGAACTTGTTTAGGAAACTGAATCTTCATCTTGTTTCGGCGTAATTCTGGCCAATACGGCGCTCATGTCGACGAGTTGTCCAACCTGGCAATGGAGCGTGGTGATGCGCCCGCCATGTGGAACCGAAAGGGTCATCTCCATTTTCATCGATTCCAGGATGATCAGCGGTTGATGGGCCGTGAATGTGTCACCGGCGGAAACGTTGACCCGAAGCACGGTCCCGGGCATGGGGGCGGTCAATTCCGTGCGCGTGGGCCCCGCACTTGCTCCACCGGCGCGTCGGGCAGACATTTCGACCCGTTCGAAGGAATACACGCGACCCCGAATCCAAACATCAATTTTCGATTTTGATCGCGCGACATAAAAGGGCGTGACTTGACCGAAAACGATAAGACGCCCTTCCCCACGGTCATTCGAATGCACCTCGCCTTCGACATGGGTGTCATCGATGTGGCACAAAAAACGGCCGAGGCCTTCGCGGGCGA
>JBBTCX010000207.1:0-5492 GCA_038043045.1 Planctomycetota bacterium
CACCGAAAGCCGAAACAGAAGAGCAACCAACATCACCGCCGCCCCGATGAGAAAAAAACTGAACCCGATGAATAACCCCCCAAAATCCGTCGTCCCCGCGCTCGAGGCCAATGCCTGCCGCCGCACAGGTTCAACCCGTATTCCCAGCCGATCCGGCTCAAGCCGCTTCAGCAATTCCGCAGCGAACCGATCTCTCATCCAACTAAGAATCTCAGCAATCGTTGGGGGACGATAGTCATCGCCACGGTGAGGGTATCTGTGTGGATGCCGCTCGCGAAACGGAATATCCGCCAGACGCAAAGAAGTGATCCTCCCAAACCGCTCCCCATGCGACGCCCACAGTCGCTGCCCATCCTCCAACGAAATAAACGCCTTTGGTGTCGCCCGAAATCGATCCCAGTATTCTTCATCTCGCGGCGTGATTTTCTTGAGGTCCATCGGAAACGGCGGATCCCAATCCGAAATCCGCTTCGTGTCCGTCACCCCCGGATAGGTCGGCGTGAAACCCGGATCGTTGGCCCCTTGATCCAGGATAACGATGCCGCGCAAGCGAAACCGTTCCGACTTCGTTTCCAACCGCCCGAACTCCGCAGTGACAAGATACGACACTTCAATCTCATCCCCGACCTTGGCCTGCAACTCCTCCGCCGCCCATCCATTCAGAAAAATCTCGCCCGCCGCGACCTTGCCAATCCGCTCCTTCTTCCCCTCCGCCCCCGCCAACACCAACGGCGACATGTGTCCGCCAATCTCATCCACCGCCGTGATCGTCGAATACGGAATCGCCTTCCGTGTTCCGCCGCTCTTTCCCCTCTCCCCCGAAGAGGGGGAGGGCAGGGTGGGGGGGATTTCCTCCGATTCCTTCACTACGGAAATCGACTCCGCCAAGTACGTCAAAGCGCTCGTCGATTCAAATCCACTCATCTTGACCGCTTCGCGCGCCGCACGCTCGACCGCCGGCTCCAACAAAAACCGCTCACTCTCCAACGACGCATAATTGCGAGTTTCATCCACGCGTAGTTTCAACCCGTAATCCGCCAATTGAGTGGCGTTCATAAGCACGCCAAAAATCTGATCGTCGTAATCCGCGACGCGGGTTTCGAGCACGGGTAAATGTGTCAAGGAGATGGCATTGATCTTGGATTCCCTCTTGAGAATCCTCTGCATCATGGGAAGCGGCACGAAGACATTTCGCGGCGGCAAGACCGACGGCGTCAATCCAAACGATCCGGCTCCGTCGTCGGGAATAATTCGCGCGACCGCCAATCTCGCGGAAACCGATGTTTCATCCCGCCTTCCCAACAGCGTTTCCGCTGAAACCGTGGCGGCCGCTCCGATACGGATCAACACATCGTCCCCAACGTTCGCGCCCAACTCCCGCGCCAGCGTTTCGTTCAAAACCACTCCGCGATCGTCTCCGATATCCGCAAGTTTATTTTCCCTACCCATCGCATTCCAAAAACGGAAATCCACGCCGAAAAAGTTCACCCGACCCGATCGAGCCTGTCCGACCGCATGGGCAATGCTCCCGCGAACCTGAATGAGCGGCACCGCCACATCAACAGAATCTTTTTCGCTCTTTGGTGTTGGCTCGCCACTCAAACCGCTCTCCCCGGTGCGTGAAGGGGTAGGAAGAGGGAGAGGGAGCTTGGCAATCATTCGTCCGACGTCTTCAGCCAGCGCTTCCCGAAAAAAAAGCGGCGACGTGATCGCATATTCCACCGGCCCAAGTCGACGAAGCGCCTGATCCCGCAAGCTCGCCCGCATCGAATCGCCGACCAACAGCGCCCCAACCAGTGTGGCCGTCCCCACCGCCGCCGCCAACCCAACGGCCGCATGGGACCGACCGTAATACCCCAACCCGCGAAGATGAAGCTTCAACCGATTCATGCGCCGCGCTCAACAAGAAACCAGCGTTCCGTCGACCATTTCCATCCGCTTCGAAAACCGATCCGCAAGCGATTCGCTGTGCGTCACGACAATGAGGCCGATCGACTCCTCGCCCACGAGTTGCACCAAGAGGTCCGCAATGACCGTCGCCGACACACGATCAAGATTTCCCGTCGGTTCATCGGCCAATACGATTCGAGGCCGATTGATAAGCGCTCGCACGAGTGCCACACGCTGTCGCTCTCCACCGGACAATTCCGCCGGTCGATGATCCAACCGCTCGCTCAGTCCCACGCGCTCTAACAAACCCTTTGCCCGCGACAAAGCGCCCTCAGTTGAAGAAACCAACGTCGGTAACAAAACGTTTTCCAACACCGAACATTGCGGCAGAAGATGATGATCCTGAAACACAAACCCGATCCGCGTATTGCGAAACCGCGCGAGATCACCCGCCGACAGCGTCCACGGATCCTGCTCGTCGAGAATCACCCGCCCGTTCGTCGGCGGCTCCAGCGTCCCGATGATATGCAACAGCGTGCTCTTTCCCGAACCAGACGGCCCCATGATCGCCAGACCATCCGCGGCAGCCAGCGAAAACGAAACGTCCCGAAGAACCGTCAACTCCCCCGATCGCGTGGGAAAAGATTTACCAACACCTTCGACTCGCAGAATAGGTTTCGATGATTCGTGCATATCGATGAAGTCAACCTCGCTCGACCACACTGGACTACCGGCATCATGAGCAATTTCGTAAGGCCGCACGCACGGTGGTCGTGGGATTATCAAAGTACCCGGCGAGCGGGTCAATGTCTCTTCAAATAACGAACTCATCGTCTCCCTCGCGGATCGTGTTTATTCTTTTTGCCATGACGACCAGGCCGCGCGGACGAATCACCTGTCGGGGAATGCCGCTTCGACGAAGTCATGCCGACGCGCTTTCGAGTCTTTGACGGCGTAGCCGATCCAAGGTCCTTCAAAGTCGCGGAGGAATCCGCCCATTCCGTTGCCGGTGGCGTAAACGGTTTTTGGGGTAATTCCCCTTGATTCATGAGGGATGGTGACACCAATCCGACTGGTCGTGTGAGGCCTGAATCGCTTCGGTTGGTCTCGCTGAGCGACGGTCGTTGCCACAGATAATACACCGGCCGCAACCCGATCAGCCCGCGAAAAGTTTGGGACAGCAGTTGCGGCGATTGCCGTTCCACCCGCGACTGACCGCTGCCCGTGGTGGCTGCATACCAATCGTGCACGGTCTTGGTCACGGTCGCCCGCACGCGCCGATTTTGGGCGACCTGCAAGGCGAAATCCGGCCCGTTCGGGTCGACATCCATCGAAGCCAATTCGTTCAACGCCGCCTGTCGATCGGCCGCAAGTTCGTATTGACCGATTCGGCGCATGCCCGCTTTTTCAAATACCGGGTTGAATTCACCCATGGACGCCAGACATTCCACATATTTTGTGCCAATGCGTGGCAGCGTTTGACTGAGCAAATAGTGACCCAAGCCGCAACCGCGAACGTCCGGGTGAATCACCAATCGCCGAACGATGCGAAAATGTCGATTGACTCCTTCGGGATCACGAACAAATCGCCCATTCGTCGCCGCGTTTCGTAGAGAATTCTCCAACGGGCCGTGCGAATACACGACGATCCCGAGCAATTCCTCTTCGACAATGTCCCGAAGAACAAAGACCTTGTCGACGAATCCCAATTCATTCGTGGCCCGATAGTGCATCCCCGCGAATGGCTCAAAGTCCCGCTTGCAACCGCGCTCGATCCGCACACGATGAAGCAGGCTGAAGGGCGCAGAGATTTCACGAGCCACCTCTTCCGTTTCGACCGCTCCATTTCCTTTGAGGTGCACGATCGTATCAGGTTGCAGGTCGTCCAGAATGTCCGGGTTGTTGATCGCCACTACAGCACAAATGCCACGACGTGTCACCAGCTTGCGCAAGTTATAGCTGACAGCCTTCGCCAACCGTCGATGCAAATTCGAGCAAAACTCATCGCACAAAAGCGGCGCGCCCCCACCCGCGCGATGCTGTAACGCGATCGCGCGAGCGAGCTGGGCGCGGAACCTCTCCCCTTCGGAAAGCTCTGTGACGGGACGAATCCAAAGATGCGGTTCGCCGAGACCGGCGCTGGTCAAGAGAGCGATGACTTCGTTCAATTCCGCGCCCGGCGCCACCGCGTCGATCACCGCGGTGTCCAGCGGAAACTTGATGTGCTGCACAAGGCTCGCGCGAGAGATCGCCTTTCCAATCTCGCCGATCGCCGTAGATTTTCCCGATCCCGACGGCCCGACGATAGCGATCAATCGTCCCGGACTCAGGTTGATTTTTGTGCGCCGCAACACAACCCTTGACGTGGTATAGAGCGGAATGCCGAAGCGAACCCCAAGTTCCGACATTCGCTCAGAAAGCCGTCCGACGCGCGGCGTTCGTTCAGACTCCACCCACAACGACGAAGGGGTTTCCGGTTTTTCGAGCGCCGAATGAATCATATAGCCCTCCAGCCTTTACCAAACTTACTCCTAACTTTATCGCCGTGATTATTGCCTGTCAATAGAAAAATGATTATTTTTTACGTCCAATAACACGAGTTTTTAGGTCCAATAACCAGGCGGCAAGGTCCAATAAAACAGGCAAGTTTCGGTGGAAGAAACCGCTACAAGTCTCGACTGACAAGTCGAAGGACCACGCCCTGGATCGAGAATTCGAAAGTTGGGTCCATCAGAATCGGCGAGGTCTTGGGGTTGTCGCCGCGGAGGATCACTAGACGTTGAGCATCCCGCCATTCCACTGTAACGCGTTTGAGCGTGGGTTGGCCATCTACCAGGCAGGCGCAGATGCGGCCTTGGACGTGCTCGGGTTCCACGGCCGGACGGTAGTGAACCAAGACGATGTCGCCGGGTTTCAGCGTGGGTTCCATGCTGTCGAAGGAAAGGCGGAGGCAGAAATAATCGGGCGACCATTGATGTCGCAAGACAGGGAACATTTCGAGCTGCTCTTGTGATTCGGACGGTGGACCGGCTGGAATGGAGCCGAAAAGCGGCAGCTCTCGTGTCTCCAGCGGTTGCGGCGAATCGTGTTCGTCACCGCCGCCGATCAGGACTCCTTGGGGCATGTTGAGGGCCACAGCCAAGGCATCGATGGTTCTCTTCGACGGGTTGGCCAACCCCCGCTCGATTTCGGAAATATACCCTTGGTTCACGGCAGCCGATTTCGCCAACTCGGTTTGAGATAGGTTAAGCTCTCGTCTTCTTCGGCGAATACGATCGGCGACGGATTCTGTCGCTCGCTTCTTGATCTTCTGCGTATCCTTGTTCACGGCAATAGTTTATCGTCATAGCTTATTGTTCAGCAATACATCTGAGTCTTCGGGTACTGGTAAAGTTTGCTTTGAGTCGAAGCTGCTTTGCAGCTGGCGAATCCGCAGGGAACCGCTCCCTCACGAGGCCGTCGAAATACTTTGAACACTTTTTACTTGATTCCGGGCAACCGGCAAGGGATGCTTTGGCAGGATCGTGGGTGGCGGGTCAGGGGAAGTCCCAGGGCAATCGCATCTAAATCTTCTGGCCGACGACCTCCAGGAGGTAATCCGG
>JBBTCX010000208.1:0-7056 GCA_038043045.1 Planctomycetota bacterium
GCAGGGCACGGCAGGTACTGAATAATGTTGAATCTGAATGAGACACTACACTAGATTACGCCGAAGATCAGGCCCGCCGCAAGAGTGCCATGCACATGGCGGATTGGGTGGTCAAGCTCGACGCTTTCCTTCAATTCAATGAGCGAAACATCCTCAAGCACGCCGGCAAGGTCTCGCATCAACTGGCCGAGCAGCACGCGCACGGAGAGTTTGCGAAATTCGAGGATCAGCGCCGACAGATGGAGGCCCGGCAGCCCACCAGCGATTTCGACAAGGCCGTGGAGCATGTCAAGCGCCTCGGCCAGCAGTCACGCAAGAAACTGCCTGCTGCCAGTGCACCGCCAAAGCGCCCGCGCCGCAAGCCGAAGGACAAGGGAGTGGGCGATGGCAGATTATAAATGGGTCAACACTACACTTGGGCTGTTGTTTGATGACGGCATCGCTTCCGTGCAGACGGGCCCATTCGGCTCGCAACTGCACTCGTATGATTATGTCGAGCAAGGCGTCCGGGTTGTTTCCACCGAGGCAATCGGATTTCGTCGACTAAAGGTCGAGATGATGCCGCAAATAAGTTCGGTGATGGCAGACCGACTCAAGCGTCACCGTCTTCACACTGGCGACATCCTCTTTGCCCGCCGGGGCGCACAAGCGACTGGCCTTTCGGCCCTCGTCGAATCTGAGCATGAGGGATTTATTTGCAGCACCGGTGCGCTGCGGCTTCGCATTCATCGCCCCGATCGCGTCGATCCATCTTTCCTTTCGTTCCTGTTAGTTGAGGAATCAAGCAGACTATGGCTTAAAGCGCATGCAGTGGGTGCGGTGATGCCAAATCTGAATGAGGACGTGATTCGCGGACTTCCCATTTCACTTCCATCGCATGAAGAACAAAGAGCGATCGCCCAAATGCTGGGCGCTTTGGATGACAAGATCGAGTTGAACCGGCGGATGAATCAGACGCTGGAAGCATTGGCGCGGGCGATGTTCAAGAGTTGGTTCGTAGACTTCGACCCAGTGGTCGCCAAGGCCGCCGGCAAGAAGCCCGTCGGCATGTCGGCCCAAACCGCCGCCCTCTTTCCCGACTGCTTCCAGGACTCCACCCTCGGTCCGATCCCGAAAGGATGGCTGGTGGCGCGCGTCGGCGATGAGTTCAGGCTGACCATGGGCCAATCGCCTCCGGGAGGAACCTACAACGAGGAAGGAAACGGTGCGCCGTTCTTTCAGGGGCGAACAGACTTCACGTTTCGCTTTCCCGCTCGCCGCGTGTACTGCACGGCACCGACGCGTTTCGCAGATCCGCAGGACACGCTTGTGAGCGTTCGTGCGCCCGTGGGAGACATCAACATGGCCATCGAGCGATGTGCCGTTGGGCGCGGCGTTGCTGGCGTTCGGCATAAGAGCGGCAGCCGGTCGTTCACCTACTATGCGATGGGGGCGTTTGCCGATGCGTTCGCTACGTTTGACGGTGACGGGACGCTCTTCGGCTCAATCGGCAAAACGGACTTCGAAGGTATCCAGTACGTGTCACCGCCGGACGAACTGATCTGCCGTTTCAACACGACTGCTCGTCCGCTCGATGACCGGATCGAGCAGAACGAGAGGCAATCAGCGTGGTTAGCTTCCCTTCGCGATGCGCTGTTGCCGCAGTTGATGTCCGGCGAGCTGCGAGTGAAACAAGCCGAGAAGCTCGTGGCACAGGCTGTGTAAGGAACCAACGATGTCCGGGAACCGCGGCACAGAGACGACCTTTGAACTGACCACCATCGAACGGTTGGAGCAGTTGGGGTACGTCTGGCAGTCTGGACCTGACATCCAGCGCCCGCATGATGAGGTGGTGCTCAGGGATGTGCTACGCGAGAACTTGGCACGCCGTTATCCAGACTTGCCAGCGCGTGCGCTCGACGAAGCTGTTGCCCGGATCGCCCGGCCCGAGGGCGTGGACACGCTGCGCCGCAACATGGCCTTCCATGAAATGCTCGTGCGAGGATTGGAGTTGCGAATCGATCTACCCGGCGGCAAGAAGACCCATCGGCACAGTTATCCCGTCGATTGGGACCGACCCGGCTTGAATGACTGGCGGGTGATCAACCAGTTGCCCATCCACGGTCAGAACGACCGCCGAACCGATATCATTATCTATATCAATGGCCTGCCGCTGGTGGTTTTCGAGCTGAAGAATCCCTACTCAGATAAGCCGACGGTCGACGACGCCTACAATCAAATACAGCACTACCGCTATGAGATTCCGCAGCTCTTCGACTACAACGCGCTGGTGGTGATATCCGATGGCGTCACGACGCTGCATAGCATGTGGCCGGCCAGCGACGAGTGGTACGCGCCGTGGAAGAGCATCGACGGTTTTGAGATTGAGCCCAACACGACCGGTAGCATGAAGACTCTGGTGGAGGGCTTGTTTCCCAAAGATCGGTTGCTGTCGTACCTCCGGGATTTCATTGCTTTTGAAGTGGCTAATGAGAAGATTGCCAAAAAGGGCGCGAAGTATCACCAGTTTTTCGCGGTACGCCTGGCGGCGCACAAGACGATTGAGACATTCACGGCGGGCAAGGACAAGCGCATCGGCGTCATCTGGCATACCACAGGATCAGGAAAGAGTCTCTCAATGGCGTTCCTGGTGGGTATCCTGCGTCGCGCGCCGGAACTGCAAAACCCGTCGTTCGTGATCCAGGTGGACCGCACAGATCTGGATGAACAGTTGCACGATCAGTTCGTCGCAGCGCGGTCGCTCGTGGGCGATGTGAAACACGCCGAGAGCGTGGATGACCTGCGGGAACTGTTGAAGACTGAGGGCGGCGAGGTGGTCTTCACCACCATCGAGAAGTTTCGGCTCAAGACGGGGCCGGAAAATAGGATCGTCGAAGTTGAGCACCCGGTGTTGTCCAAGCGGTCGAACATCGTGATCATCGCCGACGAAGCGCATCGATCGCAGTACGGTTTCAAAGAGGGGTATGCCCGCTACCTGGCCGAAGCGCTGCCCAACGCCCGGCGTATCGGATTCACCGGCACGCCGATCAGTTTCAGTGGAGCGGACACCGTCGAGGTGTTTGGCCAACTGATTCACACTTACGACATCAAGCAAAGCCAAGATGACAAGACTACAGTGCCGATTTTTTACGCGCCGCGGCAGATCAACCTGCATCTGACCCAAAAGGACATCGATGCGGCGCTGAAAGAGCTTACCGACGAGCGCCCGATTTCGGACTTGGAGCGCCGCAAGAGCCAGTGGACGACACTGGCGGCTGCCGCGGGGGCCAAAGATCGCGTCGAAGAGCTGGCCAAGGACTTGTTGGCCCATTTTCTAGACCGCACCGCGACGCTGGCCGGCAAGGCGATGGTCGTTTGCATGGTCCGCGCCAATTGCGTCAAGCTTTTCGACGAATTGAAGAAGCTGCCAAGCTGCCCGGACATCAAAGTTGTGATGACTGGAAATCTCAGCGAAGACCCCCCGGAATGGGCGCGGGACGGGCACCTGACCACCAAAGCGCAGCGCGAGTTGATCAAGAAGCAGATGGTCGACCCCGACGACCCATTGAAGATGGTAATTGTGTGCGACATGTGGCTCACCGGAACAGATATCCCGTGCCTGCACACGCTTTATGTGGACAAACCCATGCAAGGCCACAGCATGATCCAGGCGATCTCGCGGGTTAACCGCGTCTTTCGTGACAAGCCACATGGGTTGATCGTCGACTACATAGGAATAGGCGACGACTTGCGAGAAGCAACCGGTAAATACACCGGCGGTGGCGGGAAGGGCGAACCCGCACCGAGCGTCGAGGAAACCGCCCGACCAATCTTCATGGAGTGTTTGGATGCGGTTCGCCAATATCTTCCTGCAGGCAAGAACTACGGCGGCTGGCGGAAAATGTCCAAAATAGAAATGGAAGACCTGTACGCGTTTGTCTACGGCATATTGGCCGATGACGATGAGCGACGGGACGGATTCCTTGCCGCCGAATTGCGGCTCAGCAACGCATTCCTTTTGGCCAAGCACTTGGACGATTGTCGGGTGTTCGCGGACGAAATCATCTTCTACCAGCGCGTGCGCAAGCAGATTCTGAAGGCCCTCCCTAGCAAGAAGCCTCGGCGCGATTTGGAGCGTGCGGTGCGAGACCTCGTAGACGACAGTGTCGAATCTGAGGGCGTGGTGGACATCTTCAAGGCAGCAGGAATTGAAAAGGCGGACGTATCGATCCTTGACGACAATTTTTTGCAGACGTTCAAGGATCGACCCCAGGAAAACCTGCGTTTGAAACTACTGGAGCAGTTGCTCCGTGACGAGATTCACATTCGGCATGAGAAGAACCTAGCCCAAGCCCGATCGTTCCGGGAGATGTTGGAGGCCACGTTGAGGAAGTACCACAACCGTTTGATCGACGCAGCGGCGGTCGTCAAGTCGCTGATCCAGATCAAGAAGGACATGGACTCCGAACAGCAGCGGGCTGCCGCACTGAACCTGGAGCCCGAGGAACTGGCCTTCTACGACGCCGTGGCCGCCAACGTTGAGGCGTTGTACGAACGGGCATTTCTGCGCGACCTAATTCACGAAGTGGTGAAGGCCATCAAACGCAACCTCAGGGTCGATTGGACCCAACCGCACCGCGAGGACGTGAAGGCCGAAGTCCGAGCGGCGGTGAAGCGCGTGCTGCGGAATCGTGGCGTCCGCACAGAGGATTTTGACCAGTTCGTCGACCGGTTCATGACGCAGGCGGTCGCGCTCTTCGCGGACTGGCCGATCGCGGCCTAGAGGATTTTGAAAGGAATAATGACCATGCAAATTGCACAACACAATCGCCAGAAGGGTGATTGGAGCACAGGGCGTTTCTCATGACGGGCAAGTCCAAGAGGCAGTTCGGCCAGACCCTGCGCGAGACGCGCGTAGAGAAGGGGTTCAGCCTTCGCAAGTTCGCAGGCGTAGTTGGTGTAAGCCCCACTTACCTGTCGCAAGTTGAGCAGAGCAATGCCGATCCTCCGACGGCAGAGCGCGTGCGCAAAATGGCCGAAATACTGGGCGCAAACGTTGATGAATGGACAGCACTTGCGGGGCGTGTGCAGGAGGATCTGCCGGGAATAATTCAGAGCCGCCCGGACACGATACCAGAGCTCCTTCGGACGACGAAGGGGCTCACACCAATGCAGATGCGCGAACTGCTCGAGCGAGCAAAGAAGATGAAGAACAAGGAAGAATGATGGTCAAGGCGAGTACGACATGGGTGCGCGACGGCGTGCCTTTCCTGAAGGATGAACACATCGAAGCTAAAGCTCTGTTGCTTTTGGAGGAATATGCGCAAACGGGCAACTGGCAAGTTTCCGCGCCTGTGCCGGTAGAAGATATCATAGAACTGCATCTGAAGCTCGGGTTTGGTATTGAGGACCTTCGAGTTCTTTTGGGTGTCGATGATGTTCTTGGTGCGATTTGGCTCAAGACGAAAGAAATCCGAGTTGATGTGCGGCTGGATCCATCGAACAATCCGAATCTGCTCGGTCGCTACCGCTTCACGCTCGCGCACGAGGTTGGCCATTGGCGGCTTCACCGACCGTACTATCAGGAAGACACAAACCAGGACGAACTGTTCGATGGTAGGGGCCAACCGTCGTTCATCTGTCGCTCCTCCATGAAGCCTCGGCCTGAATGGCAAGCGGACTTCTTCGCCGGCTGCCTATTGATGCCGCGCGATGTCGTGCGATCCGCATGGCGGGATTGGCGCGGCAATCTCGAACCGGTTACCGTAAAGCAATTGCCCACCGTTGCGCTTTATGCTGAGGCCAAGCGAAATGAGAATGCGACGATGGAGCGATTCTGCCGCCCATTAGCCGACCAGTTCGAGGTGTCGGCCGAGGCGATGCGCATCCGCTTGGAGGAACTGAAACTCTTGTTTCGGAGGTTGCCCGACATGCTGTTCTGATTCGCATGTTCGGCGAGGTACATTTTTTTGTGTGTTGTGTTTACTGTTTATGGCACATGGACGAATGCCGAAGGAGAAGATGAATCATGGCGAAGCCGTTTGATCTGAGGAAGCAGTTCAAATTGCACGACAAGGGACTGTTGCGTCGGCTTTTTGCGGAGCACGGAGAATCGATCGACTTTTCGTGTGACTCGCTTCTACCGCATCGAGTTGAACCACTGATCAATATGTGGGAGGCAATTCCTGAGGTTCGTCGGCGCCAAGTGGAAGTCATTCTGCGAGACGTCAATGAATTGGGGGACGAGCGTGGTCACAGAGTGCTTACCGAGGAACTTATCTGGCGTTGTGCCGACAAGATGCCGGACTTTGCGGGGCCAAAGAGTCTCCTCGACAAGGCGCTTTGGGCCTATCTCGAGGCGCCGTCAGCTTTCAACGAGGCCGCCATATTTGCGCGGGCGGAGGCGCTGCGAAGTGGGCAATTTGCTTACCGCTGGAACGGCCTGCCCGTGCAAACAATCGAAGTGAATGAAGCAAAAATTGCGGCGCTGCAGAACGAAGTACATTCTTTTTACTGGAAGAAAGAATTGCGTGGTGAGCACTGCCGTGTCCATCATTATAGTCGATCCAATGGTGCGGAGTATTTTTTTGCTTACCTGCCGGACTGGCCGGACAAGTGTCTGATTTTTGACACCGAAGGCAATTTGACTCCTCGGGAGGAGAGTTACACGTTTACAAACGTGTTCATTTACGTTCCTTCAGAAGGTGCGATCGAATTGATCGCCAAGGGTGGCAAGAAGGTTCATCTTCCTTTGCGAAAGGCCTTCTGCAAGGCGGTTCTCGACATCGACGTAGATGGCAACGCCCTCATCCGACCTACCTACCGACTGGACCACCTGATTGATCCGAATTTTGCGTTTTGCACGGAGCCAATGGATCGTGTCAACACTGTGCGGTTACGGCGCATTCGGCTTGTTCCCAAGATCGCGGTACCGGGAGTCGAGCATCTGGAAATCAAGTTTGTAGAGAGCGCCAAGCACGCCGATGCCATGACCGAGATTAGCGGTCAGCTAGAAACACACCGCCTAGCAGGCTGTCGGACTTGAGGTCCGCGTCTTCGACGGGCTGATCCGTCTTC
>JBBTCX010000209.1:0-25539 GCA_038043045.1 Planctomycetota bacterium
AGCTATCCGTTCCCTCATCACATCCGTCCACCGTGCAATTGACACTGTCCGGAGGACAGGGGGAAGCGCCCGGCTGACAGCCATTTAAGGGGTCGCACGTTTCGTTGCCGTTGCAATACAACCCGTCGCTGCAAAGGGAATCGGTCGGCACATGCGTGCAAACATCCGCGGCTTCATCGCAACCATCGACGGTACAAGCCACACCATCCGGCGAGCATGGCGGAGTTCCCGGTTGACACCCCAACAACGGATCACACGTTTCAGTACCATTGCAGAACAGACCATCGCTGCACGCCGCATTGTTTGGTGCGTGCGTGCAGGTGTCGGTGGCTTCATCACAACCATCAACGGTACAGGCCACACTATCAGGTGGACACGGGGTGGTCCCCGCTTGACATCCAAGCAGAACGTCACACGTCTCCACCCCGTTGCAATACAAACTGTCGTTGCATGCCGCGTGGTTCGGCGCGTGCGTGCATGTATCCGTGGCTTCGTCGCAACCATCCATCGTGCAATCGACACTATCAGGTGGGCACGGCGACGTGCCCGCTTGGCATCCCAAGGTCGGATGACAAGTTTCCACGCCGTTGCAATACAAACCATCGTTGCACGCCCCATCATTGGGTATATGCGTACATGTATCTGTTGCCTCGTCACATCCGTCTACCGTGCAACTCACGCTGTCGGGTGGGCAGGGAGAGCTTCCGGACTGACACCCCAACAGCGCATCGCACGTTTCGGTTCCGTTGCAATAGAGTCCGTCGCTGCATGCGGCATCGTTGGGAGTATGGGTGCACGTGTCGGTGGCTTCGTCACAACCGTCCACGGTGCAAGCGACGCCATCCGGCGAGCAAGGCGGCGTTCCCGCCTGGCAGCCCAAGGTCTCGTGACAGGTCTCGACACCATTGCAATATAACCCATCGCTGCACTTTGCATTCACCGGGTTATGGACGCAAACGTTGTTCGCTTCATCACAAGAATCGTTGGTGCAGGATACCGAGTCGCCGCAGTCGCGGGGCAATCCGCCTCCGCAAGTACCGTTTGAACACACTTCGCTGACGGTGCAATACAATCCGTCATCGCACGCGGCTCCGTTATTCACTGGAACGGTCAGGTTGCAGTTTCCATTCGCCCCGTTGGGATCACACGCCAAATCGGTGCAGGGATTTCCATTGTCCGCACAGGTGACCGGCGTATAGACGCAACTACCGCCAACACAAGCATCCGTGGTACATGGATTGTTGTCATTGCATACAATCGGAGTGTGGACGCAACCCGTCCCGGAGATGCACATATCCGTCGTGCAAGGATCGGAATCCGCGCAGGATTCGCCGGCGCTGCAACAGGACACCGCGCTGCACAACATATTGGGAGTCCAAATGAAACCCGCACCCGAACATTGAGATTGGGTCAAACTATCCGTGCAATTGCTTCCGGCGATATTCGTATTGCAGCATGCCCCTAACTTGGGTCGATTATAAAACGTACAAGTAACAATATCCGATGCCCCAATGGAAATATTGTTCACCACGTTCGTGCCAGGCGTGCCCACCGGGGTTAATCCAATTTTGCAACTGGCCGAGATAAAAGTGAAAGCGGATTGAAGCGTCTCAAGAACATCCACCACGCCCGTACCGTTGACACCCAGATCAATCGCGAAGTTGATGAAACCACCCAAATCCGTCGCTCCCGAAGGCGGCGTGGAAAAGTCAGGCGCATCCACATTGGTGGTGAAGGTCCAACCGGCTCCATTGGTTTGGTCGCCCGTTGTGGCAATGTTTCCATCCAGATCGATGATCTTGTGAACCGTAATGGTTCCGCCGCACATCGTTAATGCCAGATCATTCAAAGCGTCGGCCAGACCGGCGAAATCGTCTAATACAACATCCACCGTCGAATCAATCGGGTTCGGCGGCGACACGTTCGGACCTGAAATCGCCACAAGACGGCTCTCCGTAACCGCCCCCACACCCACTGCAATCATGCGAATAGGCATCGATGAAGAGGAAGTTTTCGCCAAGTCCGCTTGGATCACTGCCGGTGCTAAGTGAACGTTGGGTTGCGTGGAGGTGCTTCCCCCGGCTGTACTGGCCGTCGGGTCGCCGTCCGTCACCACCACGATCATGTCCGGATGGACAAGATCGTCTCGATCAAGACCACCTTCCAACAACCCGCGAGCTGCCATGATCGCCCCTTGCCAGTTCGTCCACCCGCCCGAAGCAAGACTCGCTATGTCGGCCGACAGCGCTGCCGTATCGCTCGTCAAATCCTCCAGGACCACTGCGGTTTCATTAAATTTGACGAGACCGATCAGGGTGGGCGTTCCGGGAAGGAAGGCATTGACAAACGCGTTGGCGGCATCTTTTACCTGGGTGATGTTGCCACCAATACTTCCAGATACGTCAAGTACAAGAACAATGTCCAACCCGCATGCTTCATCTAATACCGGATTCGGTTCCTGCGGTTCAATCGTCACCGAGTTCACCAATTGAACGGGCTTGCTGATCGCAGATCCTCCACAGGTATCTCCGTCGTGGGCGCGAAAATACGAATGGTAAACCCCCGTTGTCGCTGGCGCTATAATGGTAAAGGATGTCGTGTGAGTTCCGGAACTGGTGAAGTTCGCGGAGTTCGTGCAAAGCCATGTTCCAGAGGCCGTAGCGATCTGCCAAGAAGAAGATTCCCAATCGTCCGCACTGCTAGAGCCCGACGTCACCACCGTCATGGAAACCGAGATGGAATCCCCCGCGCCAACACTGACAGGATCACCAGCGGTGATGAGAACTCCGCTTGAATTGAATGTCCACGGCGCTCCGCCATCCAACGAAATCGCGGTGACGGTTCGCGTGGCGAATGCTGAGCTCGCCCCTATCAGCCCTGGTAATATCGCGCAAACCAAAAATGCAAACTTGTTAAAACGCCGTTCTTGCAACGCCGCATTCATTCCACGATTCATCAGCTTCGCCTCCATCCTCGATGCAACAAACGAAATATCTCTCCGCAGGTTTCTTTACCGTCGCCAAAACAGCAACCGACGGTTCCGGTTTCCTAACTTCGACCTAGCGTTCTAAGTCGCAGACCTTTCCGTCACGACTTCAACGTCGAAGTTCGTTCAGAACCGACTTATGGTGAATGCGCGGCGACCGGGGGATTTGGAAGAACCTTGCATACCTAACTTAAAGGGGAGTAACGCGGTCCTCTTTTTCCCACACAGCCCACATTCCCGAAACCCAATAGGAACTATTATAGGGTGTTGCACCGTTTACGCTAGCGTTACTTTGAAATTTGTCCAAGTTTCCTAGAAAATCAGTCATGCAATCTAAAATACACTTTCCCTTTAATTTTTTCGCCAGCGCGCGATGATCTGCATACCAAAATCCCTATTCATCCCAGCTTTACGGATTCCATCCATAAATTGGGAGATTACTCAAACTGACCGATTTTACGCCACGAGGAGCTTCTCCAAGTGCACGTTGGGCCTCCAAGCCCACGTGGGTAAGGCAGGCGTTGGTGCAATCGACATCGTTTCCCCCCGGCGATAGAGTCGGCTGAACTGTTGCAGAGCAATGGCCCGCAGGATTTCCGATTCGTCCCACTGGCTTCGCCAAGGGAATTCGCCGTCGTTGGTGCGATGGGTGTGCTCGCGCAGCAGGGCATTGAGCCGTCCGACGCTGTGCTCGACTCCCGCAGCCATCGCCGTGACCAGCCCCCAGAAGTGCGGCCAGGCGGGTTTGGAAAAGAAACGGCGCTGCGGACGAAAAAACCCGAACAAAACGCGGGGCATCGCGCCAATGGTCATCATGCGGTGGTCCTCCTGACCGGGTGTCTTTTTCCAACACCGGTATCGGCTGGAAACACCGCTTTTTTGTTGCCCTATCTGCGTTTATAACGAAAATCGGTCAGTTTGAGTAATAACCTACTATGATTGAGTCGACAAGAACTCTCTTCCTTTTTCACGCAGGCCAACCGGTATTGCATCACGTTCCTCCACCCCCATCTTTGCCGCATAGGCCCGAACTTCTTCAGTGATCTTCATCGAGCAAAACTGCGGGCCGCACATCGAGCAGAAATGCGCCGCCTTGGCCCCATCTTGCGGAAGCGTCTCATCGTGAAACTCGCGGGCGGTGTCGGGGTCGAGAGAAAGATTGAACTGGTCCTGCCAACGGAATTCGTACCGGGCTTTGGACAACGCATCGTCGCGGAGTTGAGCACCGGGGTGACCCTTGGCCAAGTCCGCGGCGTGTGCGGCGATGCGATACGCAATAACGCCGGCTTTCACATCATCGCGGTTGGGCAAGCCCAGATGCTCCTTGGGAGTGACATAGCATAGCATCGCGCAGCCGTACCACCCGATCATGGCCGCCCCAATGGCGCTGGTGATGTGGTCATATCCGGGAGCAATGTCTGTGGTGAGCGGACCGAGCGTATAGAACGGGGCTTCGCCGCATACCTCCAACTGTCGGGTCATGTTCTCATGAATCATGTGCATCGGAATGTGTCCCGGACCCTCGATCATCGTCTGTACATCATGCTTCCAAGCGATCTTCGTCAATTCACCGAGCGTCTCCAATTCCGCGAATTGGGCCGCGTCATTGGCGTCGGCGATGCTCCCCGGTCGCAGACCATCCCCCAGCGAAAACGAAACATCATACGCCTTCATGATTTCGCAGATATCCTCGAAATGTGTATAGAGAAAATTCTCTTGATGATGAGCGAGACACCACTTGGCCAAGATCGACCCGCCGCGAGAGACAATGCCTGTCACTCTCTTCGCGGTCAAGGGGACATATCGAAGCCGCACTCCGGCGTGAATGGTGAAGTAATCAACGCCCTGCTCCGCTTGTTCAACGAGCGTGTCGCGAAAAATGTCCCACGTCAGCTCCTCGGCCTTTCCGCCCGCCTTTTCGAGCGCTTGATAAATCGGAACCGTCCCGATCGGAACCGGGGAATTTCGCAAGACCCACTCTCGCGTCTCGTGAATATTCTTGCCCGTGGAAAGGTCCATCGCCGTGTCCGAACCCCATCGAATCGCCCATACCATCTTCTCGACTTCTTCTTCAACCGACGACGCCACTGCGGAATTCCCGATGTTTGCGTTGATCTTCACGAGAAAGTTGCGACCGATGATCATCGGTTCGAGTTCGTGGTGGTTGATATTGGCCGGAATAATCGCTCGACCGCGTGCGACTTCGTCCCGCACGAACTCCGCCGTGATCTCGCGCGGAATCGCAGCCCCAAAGCTTTGCCCCGGATGCTGCTTAACGATGAGATCGCGATAACCTTCGGCCCGCTGATTCTCCCTTATCGCCACGAATTCCATTTCAGGGGTGATGACCCCGCGACGTGCGTAGTGCAACTGAGTGACATTGCCGCCCGGTCTTGCTCGTAACGGCTTGCGATTGGCCGCATCAGGAAACGCAGCGATGTCAATCTTCTCTCGCCCATTGCGACGCCCGTTGTCTTCCGGCTTCACCGTACGACCGGAATAGAACTCCACGTCGCCGCGATCGACGATCCACTCGGATCGAAGCGACGTAAGCCCGCGATTCAAGTCAATCGAAACGGCCGAATCCGTATAAGGCCCCGAAGTGTCATAGACCGTCATCGGTGAATTCTCCGTACGAGCGCCATTCGGCCCGACGGTCGGAGACAGTTGGATTTCTCGCGCCGGCACGCGAATCCTAGGGTACATCGAACCCTGCACGTACACCTTCCGCGAACCCGGCAGCGCACCCGTCGTGCATCCCGACTCCTGCGGTTTTGCCCCGCTCGATGACGCCTCGAGAACGTCATTCGTCGGACCTTGGGCAACAGGCAATCCTTGGTCGCTCATCAAAAAACTCCTTGGGGACAGGATTCTGCGAGGTGCTTCATGGCCACGCGGGGTAGGTGCCGTCCTCCGCGAAACCACGTCGTCGCTTCCCTACGCAGGACCCGTGTCGGCCATCTAGGGCCGCTCCCTGTTCAGGTTCAAAGGCTATGCTCTCAGCCCGGCTTATCCCGGGCACACCTAGCGACAAGCTTCTTGTAGTAAGCCAACGCGGATTCGTCAACCTCCAACCGGAAACGAAACCAGGGCCGACCTCCGATCAGTCCGCTGCAAGATTTCTTGGGCTTGTCGCGGAATGTGACATCGTTGTACATCGCTGCTGTCCCCCAATCGTGCACGTGAAACCCATGATTTTACGTATTCTTGGGGACTGGTCTCAATCTGGCCGATTTTATTGACAGGGGTTTGGATGGACTTTACGCTGTTGCCCTGAAGGCAGGATGAAGCGCGCGGCGCCCATGAGGTGTGACTTCGCGGGTTTCACCCTGAAGTCTAAGGTGTTTTGCATGGAGACCAAAAAGATGATGCGGCGAATTTCCGCCAGTGTTTGTGTTACGTTGTTGCCAAACTTGTTGATGCTTGTGGGATGTACCTCGACCGAGCGGGCTTCCGTCCGTTTCGATTATGTCGTCCAACCCGAACCGGGAAAGGCCCTACCCGCGGGCATGAAGACGATTTACATCCAACCGGCCAAGCTCGGACCGGCCACGGATGAAAAATGGTCTGAACTCAGTGCCAATGTCATTCAGTCGTTGATCAATGAATCGCACACCCGATTCGGAACCCCGGTCACTGTGGCTGACCGGCGTGATACACAGATTACCTTTGACGAAGCAGACCTCAGCGCAACGGGAATGTCCACGGCCAAAGGCGGCAGCGGTGGACAACTCCTTGCGGCCCAAGGCGCGATCCTAGGCAATATCAACGTTAAAGTTGAGCGACATGTCGGCAAAGAGCGAACGATATCCGGGATCGATATCGGAGCTTTGTTGGGCGATCACAACCGAGGCGGTCGCGCGGCTGTTCAGACGGATGAGGTTGAAACTGTTTCGCGGACCATGACCGTTCAAACCGATTTGAAACTGATTGATACCGCCAACAACAAGATTTGGGACCAGTATTCGTCAACCCAACAGGGGACGGAAGAAACACACGTTAGCCCGTTCTTCGGAAGCAGCAAAACAGAGGCGGCGTTAACTCCGCAAGATAAGATCATTGGAACGCTGGTCGAACGCGCCGCCCGGGAATTCGTAAGTCGCTTCATGCCGGTGCGGATTGAAATCAACGAAGATGTTGTGGCTAGTTCCAACAAGAATTGTGTTCAAGGCGTAAAATTGCTCCGAGCCGAAGCTTATGAAGACGCCATCGCACTCTTTAAAGCTTCACTGGACAGCAGCGCGGACGATCATCGAGCGGCTTTCGGCGCCGGTGTTGCTTCCGAAGCAATTGGCAAGTTTGATGATGCCCTGAGGTTTTACCAGCGCGCGGCCGCGGGACAGAATAACCCGGTCTATATGGAAGCTCGGGATCGGATGAAAGCGTTCGGCAGTAGGGCAAAAAAGAACGCCTAGCCGAAGGAAAAGCCAGTTGTTGATTATCGGTCTGGTGTTTGTTGTTGAGACACACCCGTTGTTTGTTCTAACCTTGGCGAATTGGACATGTCGAACTAGAGTGAACCGCACTAATAGACGACGCATTCCCGCCGAAGTGGGGTAACGTCCGAAAGTGTTGGTTCTTTGGAGCCCGTTTTATGATGGGGTTGAATTTACGAATTCCAGTTGGTTTTTTGTGTATCTTTTGTGCTGGGTTTGCGTCGTTTGCGCTGGCCCAAGACGATCCGGCCAAGTCGGCACAGAATAAGCTGCTTGCCAAGCGAGCGGCGGAAGCGGATTGCTATCGAAAGCTCGCGGAGTCGGTCTATGGGGTGAAGATCACGTCGGACACAACCGTTCGTGATTTCGTCACGGAGAGCGACGAGATTCGAGCGAGCGTCGACACTTTCATTAAGGGCGTCAAGTTGGGCCCGCCACGTTATTATGAAGATGGAGCCTGCGAAGTGCCAGGTGAGGTCACTGTGGCCAAACTGGTCACGAAGCTGAAGGAACTTCACGCGACTCACTACAAAGGCAATACCGTCAAAACCACGGACATTGAGCAAATCCAGCAAATAATTCAGACGGACATCATCAAAGCCGTTGGAAACGGAGCCCCGCGACCGGAATTGCCGCCGGATTTGCCGGCGGGAATCGAGGCGGTCATCGAACCGCTTCCGCAAGGGTACTCCCCGCCACCGATGTCGGTCCCAGCGATATGGCGATCGGTCGGTCCGCAAGCGCGCCTGATGGCCGAACGAGGGGCGACGCTCGATGCCGTCCGCAAGTTGCTCGAACAAATCAAAGGGTTACGATTGACCTCCGACACCCTCGTTCGAGACTTCATTACGGAATCCGATGAGATATCCGCTCACGCCGCCGGAATTGTGGTCGGGGCTCAGGAAGTCGGAAAATATCTGCACACGGATGAGTTGATCGTCGACGTGACCGTGGAAATACCGCTCGAAAAAGTGATTACTCGGATCAAGGAACTTCACTCCGAACATTATCACGGCAACAAGGTAACCACGACGGATATCACCAACGTGAAAAAATCCATCGTCCGTGAGACGGTTCAGGCGACGGGTTCCGGAGTTCCGGCCAAGCGATTCATCCAACAGGCGACCAGCGCCGGATTTCAGATGCCCGAGTGGGTCGCGGATCGCGTGGAGGTCGTTGGACAGGGGACCGACCCGGCCATTGACACGGCTCAGGGAAAGCTCAAAGCCGCTCGTGCCGCGGAAATGGACGGGATGCGAAAGTTGGCCGAGCAGATTAACGGGTTACGAATCAGCAGCAACACCACCGTGCAGGATTTCGTAACGCAGAATGATGAAATTCGTTCGCAGGTTGACGCCCTGCTTGCCGGTGCGGTTTCCGATCCGGCGACGTTTGCCGAAGGAATCGCCAAGGTTCGTATCTCGATTCCCGCAGGGAACGTCTGGACCGTGGTGAACCAACATCAGATCATCATTGCTCGAAGAAAGTAAACGTTCTCGTACATACTGACTCCCGGCGCTCGGCGTCGGAGAATGAAGTTTGGAGCTGCCATGAAGATTGAGTTTATGAACTACACGGCGATGCGGGCGATCACCGCAGCCGCACTTGGTGCGTGGGTGTTGATGGTTACGGCGGGTTGTCAAACTTCGTCGCACAAGTCGGTCCGGATGTACGACTATAACAATGATCCGGGTCGAGCCAGGCCGGCTTCTCAACCTGGAGAAGAAGTAGAAGTCGAGGACGACGGCGAATGGCACATGGTCGCCCCTGGTGAGATGATCGTCGATCCGAAATAGCCGCCCTCGCGCAGTCGGAATCTCTGTTGAGTTGATACGACGGCATTCCGCAATTGTTGCACGCCGAACGTGTACAAATGGTCGTGGAACCCACTAAGGCGACACAAGTTCATTTGCAAGATATTTTGCGGACGGCCATTCGTCTCCAGGCCTCTGATGTGCACCTGGTACCTGGACATCCCATCACCTACCGCGTTCATGGCCGCTTCGAACGAACGCAAGAGGCAGCGCTTTCGGCAATCGAGGCCCAGTCCATTCTCGAGGCCGTCCTTCCCCCACGACTTCGGGTGCATCTCGGCGATCGAAAAGATTTTGACTGTTCGGTGTGCATGGAAAACGGCGGTGGGCCCTGCCGTTTTCGGGCGAATCTTTTCCAGTCCGCTGGTCAGTGGTGCGCCTGCCTTCGACATATTCCCGAAGAAATTCCGTCGTTTGAATGGATGGGATTTCCTGACGGGCTGGCCCAACGTTTGATTGCTCATCGCAACGGTTTGGTCATCATTACAGGAGTCACGGGTTCGGGAAAATCGACGACGTTGGCCGCACTGGTCCATCTCTTGAATGCAAAGGGAGACACGCGGGTCATCACGGTGGAGGAGCCGGTGGAATATGTCCACCGTCCGATGAGCACGAGTGTCGTCACTCAACGCGAGGTGGGTCGTGATGTCGATTCGTTTTTCGAGGGTTTGAAATACGGGCTTCGCCAGGACCCGGATGTGATCCTCGTCGGAGAAATTCGTGATCGGGACACGGCCCAAATGGCGCTGAGTGCGGCCGAGACGGGGCATCTCATTTTGACGACCATGCACACGAAAGACGCCAAAGGGGCGGTCACTCGTTTTGTCGATCTATTCCCTTACGACGTTCAAGATGATATCCGAACTCAAATCGCGTTGAGTCTTCGTTCCGTCGTTTGCCAACACCTCCTGCCATCGAAACAGCCGGGGCAAAAGCGAGCGTTGGCGCTGGAAGTGCTCCATGTCAACCAACCAGTTCGATCCGCCATTCGCGTGGGGAAGATCGACTCGATTGAATCGGCCATCCAGACCGGGAAACGCGATGGGATGATCACGCTGGACGAAGAGCTTGTCCGGTTGCTTCAGACGGGGCGAATCTCGGTCGACATCGCCCGCCGTTTCGCCAAAGATGGGGATGCGTTTCCCGGGTGAAGAAAACACGCCGGACCAAAACTAAGTTCTACAGCGGTTCCTCGACTTCGGCCAAGCGCGAGATTTTGATTGCTCGGCTGTCTTGGAAGCGTCCCATCCGTCCGGCGAACTTGTTGCACCCTTCCACTTGGAGGATTAGTTCGTCATTCAAGGATTTGGTAGTCTGAAGTATGTCGCCGGGTTGTAGGTTGAGCAAGTCTCGCACCGTAAGAGTTGTCTCGGCCAAATAGGCAGAGAGTTGCACGTGTGTGACGCCGATGCCTCGTGCAATATCCTCGGCACGATTGTCCGCTTCCGATCGTCTTTGATAGGCGAGCCATCCACGGGACAGAAGCTTTCCCATAACCGGTTCGATGACCTTAAACGGATAACAGAAGCTAATGGTTCCCGCGCGACCGGCCATCTTGATTTCCAAACCGATGACCACGACCACTTCGTTCGGAGCGACGATCTGCACAAGATGGGGGTTGCTTTCCACTTCGGTGATCTTGAATTGAATCTTCATGAGATCGGACCAAGCTTCTTTCAAGGTTACCACGGCGCGGTCCGTGATCCTTCCCACCAGTCGTTGCTCGATCAACGTCAACGGTCGTTGGGGGATGTAGAGGTCAGAGTTCGTCCCTCCCAAGAGTCGATCGATTATCGGAAAAATGATCAGTGGACTGACCTCGAGGCACATTTGCCCATCCAAGGGTTCCACGCTCAACAGGTTGAAATTGGTTGGGTTGGGCAAGGAGTGAATGAATTCGCTATACGTCAGTTGCTCGGCGGTGGCGACGCGCGCTTCCACCATGGTACGAAGGAAACCAGATAGCGACGCGCCGAAATTGCGAGCAAAGGCTTCGTGAATGCCCTCCAGCGCCCGCATCTGTTCCTTGCTCACGCGCTCCGGACGCTTGAAGTCGTAGGTGTGGGCCTCCTTTTTTGTGTGGGTACCGCGAGCGATCGCGTCGACCATCGTGTCGACGGTTCCGGAGTCCACCGCCGATAGAAGCGCATCTATTTCATTCTGATCGAGTACGTCGGCCATGTCGTGCTTCCAAACCCGCGAAAAACTTCATCCGTCTGTTAGGTCATATCGGGGCGGGGGTCCAAAGGACTTGAGAGGGATCGAAATAGAAGGGAGGTTTGTTCGACGGCGATGCGCTCAAGTTTCATTCGCGGCATGGATCATTCTCTCCCACCGTGCGAAAAAGTCCGGAAAGCTCTTCGCACAACATCCGGGATTGCGAATTACGACGCCAGGGCATTTCAGTCCTGCCAAAGCAAAGCTCATGGCCATTCGATGGTCGTCGTAGGTTTCGATCGTGGCGGGCAGAATTCGATCGGGGGGGTGAATCGTTAGTCCATCTAAAGTTGAGTCTGCCGTTGCACCGAACTTGGTCAACTCGTTGGCAAGGGCTTCCAGTCGGTCGGTCTCCTTGACTCGAAGGTTGGCGACGTTGCGTATGGTCGTCTGTCCATCCGCGAAAAGCGCCAACACGGCCAAGGTAGGTACCGTGTCCGGCATGGCGTTGAGATCGGCATCGATGGCCCGAAGTCGCCCCGCATTTGGCGAACGTGATACTGTAATTCGCGAGGCCTCTCGTTCAACCGCGCATCCCATCTTTTCCAGCAGGTCGACAAACTTCACGTCACCCTGCACGCTCTCCGTTCCGAAACCTTCAACTGTCACAGTACCACCTGCCACCGCCGGAGCGGCCAGAAAATAGGTCGCATTCGTCGCATCCGGTTCGACGGCAACGGTCGTGCCTTGATACCGTTGCGTCGACTCCACGATCAACCGGACGGTTTTGGTGGGAAAGCCGTCCTGTTCATCGCGGAGCATGTTCACCCCGAACCGCTCCATGACGGCTTGGGTCATGGCCAAATAGGGACGACTAGGGACATCGCCGATGGTTTCGATAAAAACGTCTCCCCGGGCATAAGGTGCGGCCAACATCAGGGCGCTTACGAATTGGCTTGATTGCAATTGCGAAAACGAAACGGATCCGCCTCGTAGTCCATTGGCGTGAACGTGCAGCGGAGGATAACCTTCTTGATCCAAATACTCGATCCCGGCTCCCAACTCCTGCAGTGCGGCACCCAATGGGCCGATCGGTCTTTCTCGCATTCTTGGTGCCCCGTCTAATCGATAAGTCCCGTATCCCGTAGCGACCAAAGCGCTTCCAAAGCGCATCACCGTCCCGGCGTTTCCACAAAACAGTTCTGCCTCACTGGCCGGAATGTCTCCCCGACAGCCGGTGATTTCAACCACGGAGGTGAGTTCATCCACGGTCACGGCGATACCAAGGTTGCGAAGTACCTCGATCATGAGGCGAGTGTCTTCCGCCAACAGAGCGTTTTTCAGGAGACTTGTGCCATCTGCTAATGCGGCGCAAATCAATGCGCGATTGGTGACGCTCTTCGAACCGGGGATCCGCACCGTGGCGCGCAAGGGTCCCGCGAAATCAGGACAGCAATACGATGGGTTTTGCGCGGATTCGTTGCTCAACGTTCTCCTCCCGCGTCCTCCATAAAAAAAAGCCCCCGCGGGTTCGAAAAAACCGCGCGGAGGCCTGTACAGTCTAACGATTCAAACTCGGCGTCAATGGTCCTTTTTGGGTTCCGGTTTATCTTCCGGCTTCTTTGGGGCCGGGGCGGGCACGGCCTCCGGCTTTTTGGGTTCGAGTTTCGGCGCCGCAGCCGCTGGTGCGGCTTCACCGACCACTGTCGCTGTCTTAATGACAACCGGTGTCACTGGTACGACTTTGCCCATCGGAAGTTTTGGGTCCGACTTGGTTTCCGTAGTTCGAATTTTCTCGACCACGTCCATTCCCTCGACCACTTTTCCAAAAACGGCGTAGGCTGCCCCACCGTACGCGGGGTTCGCGCCGTCATCGAGATTGGCATTGTCCTTCACATTGATAAAGAACTGCGAAGTGGCCGAATCCGGGTTGGACGAGCGAGCCATGGAAAGCGAGCCTTTCACGTTCTTCAACCCGTTCTGCCATTCATTCTTGATCCCCGGGCGAAGTCCCGTCTTTTTCTCATCCAGCGCCTCGGAATATCCCCCGCCTTGAATCACGAATTCCGGCATGACCCGATGAAAGATGGTGCCGTCGTAATACTTGTCGCGGGTGTATTGAAGAAAGTTGGCCGTGGTGATCGGAGCCTTTTCGACATCCAATTCGATGACAATATTCCCTAACGTTGTCTCTAGCTTGACTCGCGGATTGGCCTTGGCGGCCGGCTTCGCGGGTTCCGTTTGTGAAAACGCAGCCGTCGTGGCCAACGCGATCATCATTCCTGCCACCCCTAATCTCCTGTTCATCATTGGGCAAATCTCCCTGTAATCAAAACCACCCGGTATTTCATCACTTACTCTGCTGTTCTCGGACCAACAAACCAAAGACCATCAGGGTAATCAAGAAGCCCTTCAACTGCAAGGCGGACACGCTTGAATTGCTTGTCTGGTTTTGAGAAACCCGTAACCCTTTTTCGCGTTGGCATTCTGAATGACACATCTTCTTACAAGGGTCTGATAGCGACGGCTCCAATAGCCCGTAAACGCCGTAAGTTATTGTAAAATATGACTTTTTAGAACGATTTGTTTTATCGGATTACCCTCTTGGACCGCTATTTGCTTGACCGGTCATTTGTGTACCGCATACTTAATGGTAGTGGCTCGGTGGTGCGATACTGGCGCTCGATTTGGGGCGCATCGCGTTTTTTCCCCGCCGAGTAAAACAAGAAAGGCATGGAGGTGAAGCCATGAAACGGCTCATAATTTCGACGGCCCTGTTCGCCTTAATCGTTTGGTTGCCTACCGGTTGTGAAAACGTCGTTCCTGATTCCGGAACGGATCCGGGAAACGGCGTTACAGCCGGCGGATCCCTAAAGTCGTTTGCGTCTCGGGAGGAATTCGAAAGTTATTTCCGATCCGAATTGACGACGCGAAACTCCAGCCTGTCCGAACAAAACATGCTTCAAAATCGTGACGACGAAGCCGTATCCGCGCCAGGAACAGGGGCAGATTCAATTGACGGTGGCGGGAACGCCGGACCGCAAGCGTCGCCTCCGCTGGCGGAAAGCACGAATTCACTCACATCCGATTCCGATGGTTCATCGCCCGGCTTTTCGACGACAACCGTGCAAGAGGTTGGCGTCGACGAAGCCGACGTGGTGAAGACGGATGGTAACTATCTGTACCTGATCGACGACAACGCTAGTGCAAACAGCAAGCTTCGTATTGTGCGTGCGAATCCCGCCAGTCTGCTAGCGGTCATGAGCGAATTGGATTTGGAAGGCTATGGCCGAGAGATCTATCTGCAAGACGGAAAGCTCATTGCGATCACGGCCACTTTCGGTGGTTTGATTTATGATGGTCCGGTCGCACTAGGTGAGCCGGGGATTGCGGTCGCGGAACCTTCGGCCAGCGGCGGTGGATCGAGTTCCAGCGGCATCGCGGTTGCTCCGCTAGTATCTGATGGAACGGTTGAGGCCATTGACGCCGATAACGCGGTGTCCGACGAACCGCCGCCGACGGATGCGGCCGATGCCATTGACATCATTGCACCGCCGACCGATCTGCTTCCGCCGTCGTATCGTTATGAGCGACCGAATGTAACCGTCACCGTGGTCGAAGTGGCCGACCCGGCCAATCCGCGCGTGGTGTCCAAGACGACATTCGACGGATCGGCCACATCCAGCAGAATGATTGACGGCAAACTCCATATGATTCTGGCCAACTACCAGAATTACTATTTCGATGTAATGCCGCGTTTGGGGATGGTCGACTTCGCGGCCGATTCGGTCGACGTGGACCAAGTTTTACCGACCTATGAGCGCACCGGAGTCGATGGAACCACGAGCAGTGGCGATTTGCTCACCTGGAGCGAAATCTATCGCCCGATCGAACCGGACGGGTTCGGAGTCGTCTCCATCTTGAGTCTCGACTCCGCCAACTCCGCTTCGGACAAGTCCGGGTTGAGCGCCGTCGGCATCATCGCGGAACCGGGGTTGATCTATTCGTCGATCGACGCTCTCTATCTCACAAACACCAATTACGATTGGCAGAACCAACAGCGCGAGACGACCGACGTGCACAAGTTTTTGTATGTCGGCGGTCGAGCGATTCCGGTGGCGACGGGTCAAGTCCCCGGTCGAATCCTGAATCAGTATTCGATGGGCGAGCACAACGGATTCCTGCGCGTGGCCACGGGCCTCCAGGAGATTGGTACGGACGGCAGGACCATCGAGCATAACAACGTATACTGTTTGCAGGAAGTGTCCGGTGAATTGCGCATTGTTGGGCGAATCGAGAACTTTGCACTTGGGGAAACCATTCAATCCGCGCGATTCGTGGGAACCCGTGGTTACGTGGTCACGTTTGAGCAGATCGATCCGTTGTTCACCTTGGATTTGAGCGATCCGACGAATCCGCGAATCGTGGGTGAATTGAAAGTTCCGGGATTCTCGACGTTTATCCGACCGATCGATGAGAATCACTTGCTCACGGTCGGCCAATACATTCCCGAGGAAGACGGAATCAACTTTCGACCGAGCGGCGTGCAGCTTTCGATTTTTGATGTGACGGATTTCGCCAATCCAGTGCAGACTCACCAGGTCGTCCTTACCGGAGACAGCGGGGCGTGGTCGGAGGCGTTGTATGACCCGAAAGCGTTCACGTACTTCGAGGATGAAGGATTGCTGGCATTGCCGGTCTATATCAACGCGGTTTACGATTATTCCAATGTTTATCCGCCGCCGGAGATTTTTGAACCGCTTCCGGTCGCTGAAGGCGAGGTTAGGCCTGATCCATTGACCACGACATCCGAAGTCGCTGCCGAGGGTGGAGACGCAATCGATCCCGGTGTGATTACGGGTGGAGAAACAATCGAACTCGGCGAACCGAGCTTGATATCGGTGGGTGGCGACGAACTGATTGATGTAATCGACGGCATCGGCATGGCACCAATTGGCGTCATTGACTATGTCGAGCCGACGTTGATTTCGCCCGGTTTTGAAGGGTTGGTGGTTTATCGCGTTTCGCCGACGGGCGGATTCTCCGAGCTGGGTCGAATAGCCACGAACTTCGAACGTGAAGGCTTCAACTCGTGGAATTCGTACACGCGAGGCGTGTTCATCGCGGAAAACGTTTTCGCAGTGACGAATCAAGGGGTTCGCGGCGCGCCGGTGAACGATTTGGCTTCCGTACCCTATGAACTCTTTTACGGGCAAATGTACCCCATCGAAATCTACGACGACTTGATTACGTATGTCGATGGCGGCGGTTCCATGGGAACGGGAACGGATGGAATTGCCATTCCAGTAAGCGATGAAGATGCGGGAGTCGAAGTCGATGCGGAATCCGGGGAGTTACTTCCGGCGGAGTCTGTTGTTGGTTCACCGCCGGTCAAAAAGTAGGGGTTTCGAGCAATTGGTGATTACAGAACGTCCTCTCGTGTGACAAGAGGTTGCACGGGGAATCCAATACCTTTGGAAACATGTGGCGTGTTGAGTGGCTGGGGGGCTGCTCAATACGCCGCATGCGTTTTTGTTGCGACTCGGTACGGTTAGAAGTTCAGACAAGCCATGTAATCAAAATCAAGCTGGCCGCTCCGAGCGTGGCTGTTGATAGAAGCCCTGCAACCACCGCGCGACCACCGACTCCGCCGATTTCTTTCAAATTAACATCCAAGCCGATGGCCACCATGGCCAGAGTCAAGAGCAATTCCCCCAGAGTGGTCAGCATGGTTCCCAGGTTGATCGTGGCTGACTCGGTCGCCGCCCACGACCAGAATCCGCGCGTCGGAAACTGCAGCGCCGGAATCAATCCCAGCGTATTCAACGTAGCCAAGGCGAGAAACCCCCAGACAAACCAAGGGACCAAGCGGGCATAGTGAACGGAGAGTGCGCGGGAGGAACTCTCACTTTCCGTCGTATGTTTCGAATGAATAAGCGCCAGCACGAAGACGAGGGGTGCCAAAAGGGTGACACGAACGAGCTTGACCAGCGTGGCCACGGCGCCGGCATCCGGACCGTAGGCAAACCCTGCAGCGACAACCTGTGGCACCGCGTGAATCGAAGTGCCGCACCAGATTCCGAAAGCATCAGGAGCCAACTCGAACTGTCGACCGAGGACCGGCCAAGCGAACATCGCGGCCAACCCGAACAGATTGACCACGGCTATGGAGAGTACCACGTCTCGCTCCTTGGCGTCGATGAGCGGCGCGACGGCGACGATGGCGCTGTTTCCGCAAATTCCCGTTCCGGCCCCCAAGAGCATGGAGACCCGCGATCCAAGTCCCAACAAGCGTGAAATGCCGTAGCTCCCCAAGAGTCCAATAACCAAAGAAAATACCGTGATCGCTAGGGTTATCGGTCCTAGTTTTGCCATAGTTCCCAAGTTCAATCCCGCTCCGGTGCAGACAATGGCAACGGGAATCATTTTCTTGACGATGTGTTTGCAGCCGGATCGAATCCCGGTGGGCAGCGTCAGAAGATTTCCGACCAAGAGGCCGGATACGATGGCGATGATCGCCGCGCTGATCGGGTGGCGAACACCCGTAGGACTTGGCACGCTGAACGGCTCCATAGGCAAATGGTGGAGTAGATACGCTCCGGCGGCCAGCATGCCAGCGAAAAGGTATCCCGATCGCAGCGAACCCGGTTGTCGTCGCGGAAGTTGAGTAGGCGTCACGACGGGGTCATAGACGCCCTCCATGCACGCCAAAGACCAAAAGGCTTCATTGCTGAGGGGTGGGGAAAGTGCGTTCGACTTCGCCGTTGAATACCTCGTGTGCTTAGGCGTTAAGACTGGCGGGCTGACCGTCGGCATCGCGGTGTTCTCCGTCGATCAGATTCCATCGCCCATGGAAAACTCATGCGTGATCGGTCGATACTCCTGAATCGCGGTTTCCGTCAGGGAATAGGAATCCATTCGCACGAGAGGCGGAGAATAAATATGGAGGGTAATCAAGTCTTCGCCGCGGGCTTGAAGATTGGAAATTTGGTGGATCTCCGCGTCCTGAGACACCACCACTTCTCCCTCGTGCATGTCATGCGAAATCGTCGGGCGGATTAGCCCGCTTGCGGTGAATTCGAATCGCGTCTCCGTGGCCGTTCCCCGCAGCACACGCACGCCGCAGGTCGACCCGGCGTGATTGTGAATGGGACTACGCTGCCCGCTGCGCCAGCAAATGACCAACAGGTGAAACCACTCTCCCGCGCATACGAGATTACGCAAATAGTTTTTCTCGCCGAACCGAACGAAAAGCGAAACGTCCTTCGCGGTAATCTGAAACTCGTGCAACCAGCCTTCGAGTTCGTTTACTCTTGCCCGGCGGTCCAATCGTTCGAGGCGTTCCACCAACGGAGCCAATACAGGGGGTAATGCAAGCGTTTTGGTCATGAGTGATCTCCAAGCCACAGAATCCTACTATACTATCGGACGAAATCCACCTTCCTATTCACTACCGAATACGTACTCAGGAACCCACTGTACAAAAGAACCAAGAGGTATAACCAAATGCTATAAACAGCCTAATGAAAAAAAAGCGGCGTCCCCTGGGTGTGATTTCGATCTCCCGTTTTTGAAAGGATACGCCATGAGGAAGGATTGGACAGGCACGATCGTTTTGTCAGCGAGTTCCGTGGACTCGTTGGCGGGTTCTCCCCGGGACGTGCTGACCGAGATTCTCCGCGACGGCGCGCAGCGGTTGTTGGCCGCGGAGGTGGAAGCGGAGGTGGTGGGCTACATCGATCGGCACGCCGATCAGGTGGACACAAAGGGGCATCGACTTGTGGTTCGCAACGGTCATGCGCCCGCGAGGACTTGTACGATCGAAATTTGGAAAGGAGAATGTTGACGATGGCGTAGCGGGTCCATAGCGGGTCCATTCGGATTCGTCCAATTCTTCGAGTGATGCGTCGGTTCGGAGTTCGGCCTCTGATTCGAGTTTGGTGATGTCACCGGCGACGCGAGCCAGCCATTCACGAGTGTCCGTTTCATTGGCGGGAACGCGACTCGGAATCTCCTGGTCGAAAAAAGCTTGCGCAGTGATCGAAGCGGAACAGAGGATCTAAAAAAACAGACCCGTTGGGAACCCGCCAAAGATGCTCCGTGCCCTGGAAGGGAAAGAGGACGATCGATTGTGTCTATTCATTCCTCCTCACACCCGTGACCTCCAAAACGCCGACCGGAAAGAAACCCCGCCGGTTCCTGGGTCTCGCCATGCATGACGAAATCAGCCATGACCGATCCGATGATCGGCGCGAACTTAAATCCGTGGCCGCTGAACCCTGCCGCCCAAACCACGCGCGGTCGATCAAACTGGCCGTCCAGAATAAAATGTTCATCCGGCGTCATGGTATACATGCAAGTAGACCGCCGGGTCACCTGGTTCGTTAGTTTCGGCAGATATTTGGCGACAAACGCTCGAATGCGAACTTCATCCGCAGGCGTCACCTGGCGATCGATCTTGTCAGCGTCGTCGAAGACCCGCCCGCCGCTGTGTTCGGCCACTTTGACCTCGCGTCCGTTCAAGCTCGGAAACCCGTAATAAAAGCCATCGGGAGTTTCGAAACAAAACGTCGGACAGCCGCGGTCCATGTTGTACGAATCATCCGAAGTTTCAAACCACAAAACGACCTTGCGGCGAAGCGAGAGGGAATGCGGCAGGAATGTACTTGACCAAGGTCCGGCACACAGGACCAAGGCCGAGCTTGTCAACGTGCCTTGGTCCGTTGATACGATGATTTGATCAAGACTTCGCGCGTACGATTGAACGACGATGTTTTCCCTGATTTCCGCGCCGTGCCGCACGGCGAGCCGAGCGTGTGCGCGAACACAAGCTTCGACATGCAAGAATCCGGCATTTTTTTCAAAAAGGGCATCCATGTTCGGATCAGCGATGAACCCTGGAAAGCGTGCCGGAACCTCGTGATGGAAAATCGACTCTACGGGCAGGCGATGAATCTTGGCGGAACGATGGACGCCCGCGATCAGCGCGCTGTCCGGTTGGCCCACTTGGAGGATTCCGACAGGCTCGAAAAGCTTCTCGCCGCAATTTTGCTCCAGTTCCGCCCAAAGATCATAGGCGCGGCGGAGTAGTGGGACATAATCCGGGTGCTCGAAATAGGCTTTTCGGATAATTCGCGTTTCACCGTGGGAACTGCCGCGAACGTGACCGACTTGAAAGCGTTCCAACCCAAGGACTTTCAAGCCTCGGCGGGCCAAGTGCCACAGCGAGGCACTGCCCATTCCTCCGGCTCCGATCACAATGGCATCGTAGGATGAATTCACCAAAATCGTCGCCGTCTGTGGTTCATGCTACGTCACATTCAAAGCGGGGAAGTACCTTCCGCGGAATGCACCGGGAAAGGTCTCTCAGCGACTCATCACTTCTTCTCTTGCGATTTGTCGCAAAATATGCGGCAACCACGGAGTATAAACTTGAGGTTTTGCGGCGAGGTCTTGCATCAGCACGTCAAAATCAACCCACTTCCACGTGGCCACTTCCTTGGAATCAGGACAAGGATCGCAAGCATAATGGCCGATGAAAACATGGTCCAATTCGTGCTCCACAAGTCCGGTTGCGGGGTCTTCCGCCCGATAGACAAAACTAAACGCCGGTTCCAACGAAGTTTCAAAACCCATTTCCTCTAACAACCGTCGCCGCGCCGCTTGCGCCACGAGTTCCTTTGGACGAGGATGTCCGCAGCAAGCATTGGTCCAACGACCGGCGAAGTGGTACTTTTGCAAGGCTCTCTGCTGCAACAACGTTCGCCCGTTTCCGTCGAAAATCATGACGGAAAACGCTCGATGCAACCACCCACCGTTTTGATGAGCCGCTACCTTTTCCTCTACACCCACCTCCTGATCGAATTCATCCACCAAAACGACAGTTTCCAAATCGGCAGCCGGAATGTTCGGTTTTCGGGGATCGCTCATGTTGGTTCAAACCCTCTGGGAATTCGGTGCTGGTTGCAATTCGGTGACCGACGCATTGCGGCATATTCCTCAAGCACTGTTCGGACGATTACAAAATTCCCGCAAACGGCACCGTATTGCCTATAAAACGCCCACACTTGGACGCAGAACGCGACGAGCACCGTGACGAAATGAGCGTTCGCCCCGGCAGCCGTTCGCCAGTGGTTGCCACCGGTGATGGCTACGCAGAGGATACTTGCAATTCCACACGCCATCGCAACCGTCATGATTCGTTTCAGTCGTTTGACCTCAAATAGAGGCGCGAGATCGAAGCGACCCAGATGTAGCGCTTGAGCAACCATTTTTCCCGTGACCGTGAAGTATGTGAAAACAATCACCTGAACAAGGCACGACAGCAAAAGTGCGAAAACGCCCAGCGCGACATGTCGTGTAACGGTCGCGGGGGAATGCAGCATCCCCAATACAAAGGCCGCCAAGACCACGACCAACTGTCCGAAACCCATGCACAAAAAAATACGAGGCATGACGGATTTCTAGAAAAGAACAAAATTCAGAACCGCGTGGCGGACGAACGTCGCCCTCACGCTTAGGGTTCTGACCGAGCCGCATGCTCACCCGAAGCCAACTGGCCGATTCGCCGCTGCGCAAATCGCACGTTGCTTTGAATCTTTGTTTCACCCTCTACCACGGCCTTGTACAGTTCTAATGCTCGGTCTCGATCGTGCAACCGATAATCATACACCACCGCCGCATGGAATCGGGCGGGATGCGGCGTGTCCGGGTTCCAAGTCCAAGCTCGCTCATACCACTTGACGGCGATCAATTCCTGCCCGGGTAAGTATTCTTTGTGGATTTCACCGAGAAAATAAGCCGCATCATCGATCTTGTCGCTGGCCGGATATTTCTCGATAAGCTCTCGAAGGACGTCGGCGGCCTCCACCATCACTTTCTCTCGATAAAAAATCGGCACGCCGTGACCGCCCTTGCGCATCAACTCCATCGCGCGATCGTACATCGCATCGGCCTCGCCCACCGAATCGGTCGGTTGAAGTCGAGCGGTCGGAACTTCGGCCTCATTCAAGTAGAGAAAAGTCTTGACCTTCTTCAAGCCGCTTAATTCGTACTCCGCCCAGGACCGCTTCGCGGCGTAACCCCGGGAACCATAGTAATCCCGAAGCGCTTCCAAATTCTGAACATACTGGGCACGATGGGATACCACGGCCTCCACCAAATCAACTTCCGAAGACTCCGCAGAGTCGACGTCCAGTCCGTGCGAATTGGGTCCTGGTCGATTCTCCCAAATGTTTGCAAGCTCGGCACCTTTTGGCGGGCGCTTTTCAATATGAAATCGATCGGTGTTACAGCCGCCGGCCAAGGCCGCGACCCACATCAAACAAGCTGCCAAACCGAGCCGAAGGGCATTCACTTCAGCGGGCATACTCATCGATTCTCGACCGGACGCACTGTTGGAATCATTTCCTCGGTGACCCATAGCCTCTCCCTGGCAAATAAGCATGTGTCTTCCCAATCACGTTTGGCTTTGCATTACAGCGGTCGCCAATGGTGATGTCAAGGTAGAACGAGTTTGTACACAAAGAGTTACAAGGGACTGCCGCCCATTTCGTTGTGACTGAAATCCTACCCCAGCTACCATTGAGCTTCCTCAAATATACCCATTCGAGTCGAAGGGCGGTGGGGTCGACACTTGAGAATCGCCGAAGCCAAACTGAGGTCCGACTTGGTTGTGATTTTTAGGTTTGAGGCATCAGAAATCACAATGGAAACCGGATGTCCTGATCGCTCAACGACCAGGGAATCGTCCGTAATGTCATCGGCCATTGGCGACAGTTTGGCATAGGCGTCGATCAAAACGTTGGCTCGGAAAACCTGCGGAGTCTGGGCTTCGTAAAGTGAGATTCGGGAAAGAGTCTCTTCAATCACACGTTGGGGTGTTGCTCGTTTGATCGTTCCCGCGATCGGGCAAGCCAAAATGGCCGCCGCGGTCTTCCGCGCTTCTGCGAAAACGGCATCAATCCGATCGTGGGCCGTACAAGGCCTGGCTGCGTCATGCACGGCGACAAAATCGGCCTTGGGAGATACGGCTTTCAGGGCCGCCGCCACCGTGTCGCAGCGCCGAGGTCCACCTTCCACAAGCTGGACATCCATGAAGCCCAAGTTGGCCCCGTATTGAGTTCTCAGGGTACCCATATCTTCCGGAGAAACCGCCAAGATGGTTTGGCAGACGTCATCTCTGCTGATAAACAGCTCGATTGTTCGTAGAAAGACGGGACGCCCATCGAGTTTGACGAACGATTTCTTTTCCTCGCCTCCGAAACGCTCTGATTTTCCGGCAGCGGGGATGATGACGCAAAACTTCGCTTGATCCGCGGACATATGCGAGCTTCCCAACCCCCTCGGTTTAGATAGGTCCGCCCGGACCGCGTTCCATCTTAACCCGACGACGATCCGCCAGCGGAACGCCTTCCATTCGCCCGAAAACCATCCGACCGGCGGAGGTCTGCAACACGCTCGTGACCGTCAACTGCACGGTCTCTCCGATATGCTCACGGCCCCCCTCGGCCACGACCATGGTGCCATCGTCCAAGTAACCGATTCCTTGTCCCGATTCTTCTCCTTGTTTTATGACCTTAATCATCAGAGGCTCGCCCGGAAGGACCACCGGTTTCAACGCGTTGGCCAAGTCATTGATGTTGATCACCGTGACCCCGCGAAGTTGTGCGACCTTGTTCAGGTTGTAGTCGTTGGTGACCACTTTCCCTTCAAGCTGCACTGCCAAATCCACGAGCATGTCGTCCACGCCGAGGTCTTTTGCCCCTCGGGCGGGCTCGGTGTCGAGGATTCGAATCCCGATATGCTCACTGGTTTGCATCTTGTTGAGCATATCCAGCCCGCGACGACCGCGAGTTCGCTTAAGCTTGTCACTGCTATCCGCCACCGATTGCAATTCTTGTAACACGAACCGAGGAACGACAAGTTCGGATTCGATCACCCGCGTCGTGATGATGTCCGCGATGCGACCGTCAATAATGACCGATGTGTCAAGAATCAACGGGCGTCCGCCTTTCATTTCCTTGGAAAACTCAACGTACGGAATCACAAAGCGCACATCATCTTTGGTTTGAAGAATGAAACTGACCGCCAAATAGCAACAAACCACCCCAAGCCCAAGTTTGAGCGAACTCAAAACGGGCTTCCATTGATCCGGCAATTCTCCGCCCGGCGAATTCGCCTGAACCAGCAACTCCACGATCAGCCCAAGTCCGTACGCGACGACCATCCCCACGATGAGACCGAAGAACAATCCCGAAATCGCCGCCAACGATTTCCGGGGAACAAAAATGTCCAGAAGAATGACCACCAACGCGACCGCCAGGAATACCGTGATGATGACATCCCCGCGACCGGCCAATCCGCCGGCAACAAGTCTCTTATCGGCAGCCAACCCCCAGCCCACGGCGCCGATTGCCAACACAAACATCGCGCGGAGAACGAGCATGAAGACCGCGCTGGTCCGCGCGTTCAAGTCGGAAGCCGCCACCATGGGAGAGGTCTCGGTTCGCATGGGCTCATCCTACTACGGCATCACGATCTATGTAATAGCGAAAGTCGTGCTTCAATAAGAGTCTAGGTGACGGCCGTTTGAGTTTAGTATACCTAGGCCAATCCAACCTGCAACCGGCCTCTCGATCCCGACAAAGTTCAAAGTTCGGGCACGACATTGGTTCCGTGGAACCTTGCAATTGCCGAAGCCACCGGTTATAACGGCTAATCGTGGGCTCCAGAAAACCAAACAGCAGCGAAGCTTGATTTGCCGCATTGAAGTTCTGGTTCGGATGCGCGACACCCGGAAAGAACATCGCACCGTAGGCTCCGGGAGCAACTTGGTTTCCCTGGTGGGGGATTTGAAGGAGGGGAATTGTGAGACGGCGATTTGCGTCTCATCGAAGGTCGGTCTCTGTCTGGGCCGCCATTCTGTTTTTGATTCTCGCTGCACAAAGCTCAAAGGGCCAGTGGGTTCAGCAACAGTTTCCATTACTGCCGGGACTCAACGCGGTTTTCTTGGAGGTGGATCCGGCGGTTGAGAATGCGGACTTACTTTGGGCGGGACTTCCGTTTTCGTCGGTTTGGACATTTCAAAACCAATCCAACGCGGCCGGTCCGCCGCGCGACTGCTTCGACCCCAACGATCCGGCGT
>JBBTCX010000210.1:0-6173 GCA_038043045.1 Planctomycetota bacterium
CCCGCCCCCGCGCGTCTGCCTCGCCGCGTAGAAGGGGTTTCGCCACGGGCTGATAAGGCTTGTAGCCACGGGTGGAGTTCGCCGCAGGCGAACGAAACCCGTGGAAGACAACAGCCCCATATCCCCATCCCCCCTGGCCAGGGGGGATTACAGGGGGGTCGTCACAACAAGTGCCACAACATGACATCCACGCGTGCCACTTCTCTTGAGCAGTGACATCCGTACAGCGGCGTGTGCCACTGCCAAACCACAGCTTGGCAGTGTCATCCGTTTTCCCAATTCCATTGACGTGCCATCATGCGACACTGTGTGCCAGGGTACCGTGACCCTTCGCTCCCTTACTGTCCAGTTCTTTTCCCCTCCTCCTGAACAGGGGGAGGGCCAGGGTGGGGGTCACTTCAACAAGTGCCACGTCATGGCACTTTTCATGCAGAATGCGATGTGACTTCTGACTCTCGCCATCTCTTTGTGCCCGCGTGCCTACGTCCCTTGATATAAAGCTCCACTGCGAGTTTGCGAATATCACGCGAACCAACCGCAACTCCTTTAACCACAGCGCTTTACGCCAAAACACCAAAAAAGCGTAACAACCTTATCGGACCAGCACAACGTCCGCTAACTTCCGCGTTTTCGTCAATTCTGCGCACCGGAAGGTACGACTCCTTTTCGGAAAGTTTGCAACAAATGCGCCCGCAAACGAAACACTCCTCTACGGTCCAACAACTTTGGGGTTGGGTGAGTTTTTCGGTTTTCCATCCTTAAATTCCAACCGGCACTTCGGACACTTCCCATCAAACATCGATGCCGCCGCGCACATCTCGCATGTCTTCAATATCTCCATCGCCGCTAAGAATCGCTCAAACACCTTGGCGCCCTGCTCAAATTCCTCGCGGTTTTTGATCGCGACGTTTCCCAACATTCCCAATCCGCAAGCGTCGCACCACCCGAATTTCTCCGCGTTTTTCCGACAAATCGGACATGTGATCGTCGATACCTCCTTGGCCTCACCCCTGGCCAAGTAGTACGACAGTCGCGACATGTAAAGCTGCTTGCGAACGAACCCCATCCGGCATCCGTCGCAATATCCGTCGGACTCCATGGCTTTCTTGCAAGTCGGACACTGGATGCAGCTTGGATCGATATCATGCCCATGAGCGTCGAGAGCTTCGAAAAGAAGCTGGGAACTAACGCGAAAAGAGGCCACAAATCCGGTGTTGCACCTGGAGCACCATCCATTTTTCACTTTGGATGTCTCACAGGCGCATAGATCCGGCGGCCCGACTTCTTTTTCCGTCGCTCCACCTAACAAATTGAGGCACAGAGTTGCGAAAAAGACGTATTGAATCGGCGAAGTCACAGCCTAATCCGAGTCGAGAATGAACAAAAAATTGGCCGGCCGTGCCACACAGACACGCCGGCCTTTGACAACGACACTTTCAATACCCGGCATTTCGTCCGGGAAATTTCACTCGCCGCAGGCTAAGTTAGGAGGGTCTTCACGTCAGCCGGGGTAATCTTGCGTGACGGTTTTTCCAGCTTTCGGCTCAACCAGCTCATCACCGTCGGCGAATAAGGCAGGGTTTTCGCCTGGAGTTCCTTGACCATTTTCGCGTCTTTGCGGAGACGCTCTTTATCTTTGAAAACGCGATTCCGGTCCCGGGTTTCATTGGCTTCTTGCCGGTCCGCTCGCTTTCGATATGTACGATGTAGGCCCATGGGGACAACCTCTCTCAAATCCTTCGTCAAATAACGGGGGGTATTGTGCAATAAGAGTCGAGCGAGGTCAAGAGGAGGTCAAGTTTGTATCGGAATCGGGCGCCTGGCTGATCTGGATACGATTCAATTGGACGGTCGGGGTCGCCAAGGTTGCCGGCAAAGTCACGGAGTACGCGGAACCAGGGCGAGTGTCCATGCGAGCGCGAGAAAAGTCAGGGCCGCGAGTCCAAACAGAAATTGTGCTCGCGGCGCAAAAAATCGATCACCAAGTTTTCCAGAGAATCCGCCCGTCAACGTGCCGCACATGAAACCAAAGACATGGGCCGCGACGTCGGTTCGCTCGCCGCTCGTACCGAGATAACTGAGCAGGAGAACGCCCCCGACAAGCGGTACCCACCTTTCCCGTTTGGAAGTTCGCGGCATTCGCCGCTGACGCCACGCATTCGCCACCAGAAGTCCGAGTGCCGCAAAAACAGCGGTGGAAGCGCCGACGGATGTGTGGTCAGAGTGACGGACCGTGGCATTGAGAAGGTTTCCCAATGCGCCCCCCATGAGGATCATGAACCACGCGAATCCCGAGCCAAGGGACTGGCCTGCAAAAAGCCCCAACAGACTGCCGATAAAAAGGTTGGCGAGCAAGTGTCCAAGATCGACGTGCAAAGTCAGCGCGGTCACCGCCCGCCACCATTCGCCCTGTCGGATCAAGCCGGCGTTTGTTTCGCCGAAGGCAAACCAGTTGAGGCCAAAGGCGCGCCGTTGCTCCAACACGGCTATCAAGAGCAACACCGTGCCAAAAAAGAGCACGCCGTCCCATCCATTGGCCCGATTGGGAATCTCGGTACGAACCGCAATCCAATCGCGGTTTTCCGTGGCGTAAGCATCAAGTTCCGCTGCGCTTCGATCCGCGTCCGTGGCCGAAACCAGAATAGAGAACCCATCCGCGTCCTGGCGGACTTCATGCGCAACCCCGACGGCCTGAAGGACCAAAGCACGCTCGTGACAATCGTTGGCACTCACGCAACGGTAAATAGTCACTCCGTCGTCGTGGTTCATTACCGACCATTCCATCTCAGTTCGTCACCTTCACCGCCCAGCGAAAAAGGGCCGATCGGCTTCGACTGTTGGACGCGATTTCATTCGAGGTGGGTCGGATCGGCGTTTCGGAAATTGCGGCGTAGGTTCCGGTCTTCAATCCGTCGCGAAACGCTTCTTGTACCCGTCGATCCTCGCCACGGTGAAAGCTGATAACCCCGATCCTTCCGCCGGGTCGCAAGCAGTGGGGGGCGACGCGGAGAAACTGGGCCAGGCCGGTCATTTCGTCGTTGACCAGCATGCGCAACGCCTGAAATGTCCGAGCGGCAGGATGAAGCTGATCGCGTTGGTCGGGGGGTCGATTGCGCCAATCGCGGCGAGAGATGCCCTTTGCTTCAAACACCACGTCGACGAGTTGCCGAGTTTGCGAAAGCGGTGTGACGACGCGTTGGCGAACGACCAACCGGGCGATGCGCACTGCGAGTGGCTCGTCCGCAAGCTTGGTCAGAGAGTCGGACAACTCCTCGACCGAAAGTTGGGCCAGAAAATCCGCGGCGGTACGGGGCAGGCGTTCATCCATCCGCATGTCCAGCGGCCCATCGTGTTTGTAGCTGAACCCGCGGGCTGGATCATCGATCTGCATGCTCGACACCCCTAAATCCGCAAAAATAACGTCGCAACCGTCCAACCCTTCGCGGGCGAGTATTTTGCCAATCCCGGCGAAATGGCTTCGATGGATACATATTTCGGCGCGGTCAGGATCGATTGCGGCAGGCTCCGATTCTTTGGTTGGCTGCACGAGTGTTGCAAGACGAGCGGAAGTCCGCTTGATTTGGGCGGCGTCGACGTCGAGCCCGATCAGTCGCCCGGTCGGACCGATTCCCTGAATGAATTCCCAGGCGTGACCACCGTAGCCAATCGTGCAATCGGCCACAATATCGCCGGGCTGCGGACGAAGTACGGCCAAGACCTCTTCTACGAGAACGGGCACATGGGTCCCTGCGGGCGTGCGACCTTGGGCCCGCACGTGGTCCTGAATTTCGGGATGAGCAACCGGATCGAGTTCCTTATAGCGATGGTCGAAGCGCTTGGGATGAGTGCCCGAATATCTCGGCCGGCGTCGCTGCGGCGCCCCCGCCACCTCTTCACCGCCGCCGGTCTCCACCTGCTATCCGACCTCCGAAAGTTCCATTCCCGCCCCAAGCGGTTTCGTTTCCATGACCAGTGCCCGAAATTCGATGCTCAGCCGGAACGGTGACCCACGTGTGCCGTTTGCACTTTCTTCGGCGCGGGACGCACCCGAACGGGCAGGATCACCATCGTGATACCGTCCAACTGAAGCCGCTTCTGCACGGAAAAAGCGGTCTGGTTATGCAAGAACCGGTGGTACCAGTTTTCCAATTGGAAAATGACCTGACCGGCGAAATACGTGGTCTTGGGAAACTCCTTTCGAAAGGATAGACACAACGATTCGGCTTCATCCACCGCGTCGGTGCCGATTGCCCAGCGCGAGGTGGCGGGGATTCCGAGTCGACGGGCCAGCTCGAGATATCGATCGAGCGTCTGCTTGGTCGAATTCCGCAAGGCCTTCATCTCTTGTTCGCCTTTGAACTGACCGGAATCGATTACCCCGACGCACAAGAACGCCAGATTCCCGTAGTGTCCGGGGAAAGCTCGAAAGATATTCAACACCGTGTGAATCCCCAACCCGCCGTAGGATCCGACCAAGACGGCCGCCGTCGGTTTCGTCGGGTCCGGTTCATCCAATAGCCGCGGACCGGGATCGGGCATTTGATCCAAGACCTTGTCGAGTTCGGCCAAGTGAGCCGCGACGGAACGGTAATGATTGCGAATGAGAAAACAGACCGCGATTAAGGTCCCGGTGACAGCAAGCGTCACCCATCCGCCATCGCCGAATTTCTCGACGATGGTCACGGCGAGTATCGTCGCACACAACAGACCGCCGACGACGAATAGCGCGACAGTCCGCTTTCTCCGTGGCATGGCGGGCGGCGTGTGCCGACACCAATTCAGCATCCCCAGCATGGACAATGTGAACGTGAGAAACACGTTGATGCTGTACATGACAACGAGTTTGCTCACTTGACCCCTCGTATAAAAAAGTGCGGCCAACGACGCTAACCCCATCAGGAAAATGCCGTTTTGCGTGGTGAGTCGATCCGAAAGTGCGGCGAATCTTCGCGGCATCCAAGAGTCAACGGCCATGTTCGCAAGTACGCGCGGTCCATCGATAAACCCGGCTTGCGCCGCGACCACCAAGAGCGCTCCCTCTGCAAGAATGGTGAGCAGTACAAACAGCCCGCCGCCCAAGGGGAGGGAGTTCGCGACGTTTTCGGCGAGCACCATATTCAGAGTTTTGCCCTCCACGTGCTGAACCTTCATGACCAAATAGCAAACGAGTAATCCGGCGGCGGTAATTGCCAAGGAAAAGGCCATGTACATCATCGTTCGCTTACCCGTTTGCACTTTGGGCTCGCGCATCAGCGGCAGTCCGTTGGAAACGGCTTCAATTCCTGTGTACGTACCGCCTCCCAATGAATAGGCGTGAAGAAAAAGTACGAGCATTCCCCAAATGCCCAAACTGGATAGCCCGTGCTTAAATCCGTCGCCCACCTGCCGCATCACCGGGGGCAATTCCGCGACGTGTGGTCCAATCGCAAATCCAAGCAAGAGGAGGTGAGTGAGCAAAAACAGAACGAAAATCGGAGTTAAGAACAGAATCGACTCTCGAACGCCGCGAAGGTTGAGGACGATCAGCATCAGAATAAGCGCCGCGATCACCGAGAGCTTCCAACCATGCCACGCGAGCGGCAAAAAGCTAAACAGCGCGTCTCCGGCTGCGGATATGGAAATCGTGATTGTCAGAATGTAGTCCACTAAGAGCGCGCAACCGGACACGACTCCGGCGCGCTCCCCCAAAAGCTTGGTCGCTACGACATACCCGCCTCCGCCGTGTGGAAACACCTCGATGATTCGACTATAGCCCGCGGAGATAATGAACACGGTGAAGCCGGTCATCACAGCCAAAGCCACCAGCAAATAAGTATGAGAACCGAGGGCGCGAAATGCCTCTTCGGGACCATAGGCCGACGACGAAAGTCCGTCGGCTCCCATCCCGACCCAAGCTAGAAACGGGATCAAGGTCAAACTATGAAAAACCGACCGATCGCGCAAATCGCGTGGTTTTCCAATAATGGTGTGCTTGAGCTGCGTCCAAGTCGACGAGCGTTCCGTTTCAAGTAACGGTCCGGGGCTAACGAGCGTTTCTTTTTCTGCCTTCATGAATATTTGGTCGCCCACCGGCCTATCGGGTGGCAACCATCCGCGCTCATAGTATCATCGAAGAGATGCCCTCTACGCTAGTGGATGATCTGCTCTCCCTCGCGCGGCGCCGCGCGTTCGAG
>JBBTCX010000211.1:0-23388 GCA_038043045.1 Planctomycetota bacterium
ACACAACGCTTTACGAGCAAAAGAAGCTTTGACAAAACTCCCTTTTCTTTCATAGTAAAAGTGCGCATTTGGGTGTCGAAGCCATTTGAAAGTATCGCTTTACGAGTCGTCATGGTTTTTTCTCCGGTGCGCTTTTGGTCGTACCATACATAATAATAACACAAGTTCAGGAAAAGTCGAGGGGGAGGGAATGGCGAAGGTCGAATCGGGAAGGGTGAGTTGGGATTTTGTAATGTTGTCATTTCGTAATTTGGTCATCGAAATTAAGGTGTACGATTCCGCCCTGTCGCGGATAGAAACTCCCGCTCCCTGACGGTCGCGATGCGGATCGGAGTGGTGGCGGCGCGGGCTGGAAATACCGCCGCTCCAAGGAAGTGCCACGGCGTGACACCGTCGAGGGTCCGGGGGTGGTGAAGGGGGTGGTCGAGGTCAGGGGCAAGTGGCAGGGATGCAGATGGCGGTGGGGTCGCAGCAGGAGCCGGCGCCCTGGAAGATTCCTCCCAAGGCATCGCAACTCAATAACGATTCCGAGGAACAAACTCCACCGGGTTGGCAGCAGGCGCCGCCGCAGATGCCGCAGAAGCAGGGGCTGGGGCGGCCGGCAACGGCTTCGAGGACGAGGATCAGGTCGTCGACATCAATGCGGTCGTCGCCGGTACATTGCGGGGCGAGGTCGGCGTTGGGGCAGTCGGTGTCTTTGGCGATGCCGAGCAGCACGCAAATCAGGTCATCCATGTCGGGTCCGATGCAGTCGCAACTGGTGTCACCGGTAGTCACTGGGGAGTGAACACAGTGGCCTTCAAGACAAAGATCGCACGTGCAAGTGAGGCCGTCGTCGCAGTCGATGTCGCCGACGCACGGGCAGAGCGGCGGCGGGACTTCGCAATGGTCAAGGACGCCGTTGTTGTTGCAGTCCTTGCCCTGGCCACAACCGGGAACATCGCACACCCCGCACGGCGTCCCGCAACTCAGGTCGCATACGTCTTCGACGCCGTTTCCATCGCAGTCGCCTGTTAACTTCTTGAGCCCCAGGGTTCTAGTTTCGCCGGCCGCAACGGCGATGAATCCCGAGTTCGGTGTGGGAACGTCGCATTGACCGACGTCGTAGGGGGGACTGCTGCCGCATCCCCACGCTACGATGGACCCGTCGGCCTTTAGACCCAGACTGTGGTAGCTGCCTGCCGCGAGAGCCACAAAACCCGTGTTGGGAGCAGGAACGTTGGTTTGACCGTAGTCGTTGTCACCCCACGCGACGATGGACCCGTCGGCTTTTAGGCCCAGGCTGTGCGACTCGCCCACCGCGAGGTCCACGAAACCTGTGTTGGGAGCGGGAACGTCGGTTTGACCGTAGTCGTTCTGTCCCCACGCGACGATCGAGCCATCGGCCTTTAGGCCCTGACTAAGGTCATCGCCTGCCACGACGCTCACGAAACCGTAATTGGGAGCGGGGACGTTGGTTTGACCGTAGTAGTTGTCTCCCCACGCGACGATGGACCCATCTGTCTTTAAGGCCAGACTATGGATCCTGCCCGCCGCGACACCCACGAAACCGTTGTTGGGAACGGGAACGTCGGTTTGCCCGTAATTGTTCCGGCCCCACGCGACGATCGACCCGTCGGCTTTTAGGCCCAGGCTGTGGTACAGGCCCGCCGCGGCGGCCACGAAATCAGTGTTGGGAGTGGGAACGTCGGTTTGACCGAAGTCGTTGATTCCCCACCCGACGATGGACGCGTCGGCATTTAAGCCTAGAATGTGGTGCGGGCCCGCCGCGAGGGACACGAAACCGGTGTTGGGAGCGGGAACGTTGTTTTGACCGAACCAGTTGTATCCCCATGCGACGATGGACCCGTCGGCCTTTAGGCCCAGACTGTGCGCCCTGCCCGCCGCGAGGGCCACAAAGCCCGTGTTGGGAGTGGGAACGTTGGTTTGACCGTGGTCGTTGCGTCCCCATGCGACGATGGATCCGTCGGCCTTTAAGCCTAGACTGTTCCATGTGCCCGCCGCGAGGCCAACGAAACCCGTGTTGAGGGCGGGGACGTTGGATTGACCGAAGTCGTTGTATCCCCAAGCGACAATGGACCCGTCGGCCTTGAGGCCCAGATTGTGGTGCCCGCCCGCTGCGACGGCGACGAAACCCGTGTTGGGCGCGGGAACGTTTGTTTGACCCGTGCTGTTGCTTCCCCACACGACGATGGACCCGTCGGCCTTTAGGCCTAGACTGTGGAAACCGCCAGCGGCGATGGCGACGAAGTCCGAGTTGGGTGCGGGAACGTTGTTTAGACCGAAGCTGTTGCTACCCCACGCCACAATGGACCCATCGGCCTTTAAGCCCAAGCTGTGTTGCGAGCCCGCCGCGAGGGCCACAAAGCCCGTGTTGGGAGGGGGAACGTTGGTTACACCCAAGAAATCGTCTCCCCACGCGACGATGGACCCGTCGGCCTTCAGGCCCAGGCTATGCCGATCGCCTGCCGCGATGTCCACAAAACCGGTGTTGGGAACGGGAACGATGGTTTCACCATGATAGTTGTATCCCAACCCGACGATGGACCCGTCGGCCTTGAGGGCCAGGTTGTGACCATAGCCCGCCGCGACGACGATGAAACCGCAGTTCAAGTCCACCCCGGTGACCTGGCCTCCCCAGCCGATGATCTTGCCGGTTTCTTGCCCGCTCGCGCGATTCCCATGAACGCCAATCAGCGCGGCTACATAGCAACAGAGCAAAGTCCGTTTGATTGCCGACATATGTTCCCTCCATTCGCATTTGATGAACGCAAGGGCCGGGGTCCGAAGTCGGTTCCACCAGCCCATAGCGGCCAGTAGATTATACTCTTTTGCGGGATTGGTGGAAGCAATCCTTTGTGATTCTATTAATTCCAATCCACCTGTAGACCGTTTGGCGTTTGAAGCGGACCGTCGTTAGAATGCCGCAGGCATGAAAGACTTGCGATTTTTCGTTGGAATCCTGAGTGTGTGCATATTGGGCGCTTCATTCGCAACCGGCGCGGATCAGCCGAGAACTCGGAAGTTGGATTACGACCCTGTTCGAAAAACCTGGGTGGAGTTGCCACCGCCGCCGCCTGGAACGGCTGCCGGCGATTTGCATTTGATTCGAATGGGTGTTGAAGAGAAAGAGTTTCGCCAGGCGCTCAAGAGCGTGAAGGGCTTTGTCAACCGATATGGAGAGGAGGATTCGCTTTACCCCGAAGTCTTGGTCGCGAAAGCCGGCGCGCTGGTGGGGAATCGTGAGTACGACAAGGCCTACAAGGTTCTTCAAGCATTCTTGAATGAATTCTCCGGGATGTCCATCACCGAAGAGGCCTTGCGATTGGAATTCGTCATCGCCGAGGCCTATTTGAGCGGCGTGAAAAGACGGTTTCTTGGCATCCCCATGCTTTCCGGCGTGGATGAAGCTTATAAGATTCTCGACGAAATATCGGTGGATTATCCGGAAAGTCCGCTTGCGGAACTGGCAGTCAAGCTGAAGGCCGATCATCTGTTTACAACCGGCGAACACGCCCTATCTGAACTGGATTATGCGAGATTGCTTCGTGATTTTCCGCAAAGTCGCTATCAGTCCTTTGGCATGCGGCGATCGGCGGATGCCGCTCTTGCGAGCTTCGGCGGCGTGGATTATGACGAAGCGGCAGTCATCGAAGCCGAGGAGAGATATAAAGACTACCAAGCTCGGTTTCCACAATCCGCGGGACAGGAAGGCGTCGATCTGATTTTGGAAAACATTCGCGTCCGCCGAGCAGAGAAAGAGTTCGCCATTGGCGCCTACTACGAACGAACGGACCATTTAAGCTCGGCGGCCTTTTATTATCGGCAAACGCGCGATCAGTGGCAGGGGACGATTGCCGCGGATCGAGCCACCGCACGATTGAAACTTCTGGGAATCGGGGATGAAGACGCGTCAAGTTCAGATCCTTCCGGAACCGGAAGCAACGAATAGACCGGAGTGTGATTCATGAGGTCGACGTTGCGTTTTTTGTTTTCTTTGGTATTGCCGTACTCATTTTATGGGATGTTGGCGGGTGGTTGCTCTTACACGACCCAGCGCCCGTTTCCGACCGATATTCAAACGGTTCACGTGGAGATGTTTCAGTCCAAGGAGTTTCGACGAGAATTAGAGTTTCGCTTGACAGAGGCGGTTGGAAAGCGCCTGGAAATGGACACTCCTTATCGATTGGGTACCCGCGAAACAGCCGATGCGCTATTGAGTGGCGAAATCCTGGAAGTGAAGAACCGTACCTTTGCTGACGATTTCAAGACGGATTTACCAAGAGAAATTGGTTCTACGGTTATATTGAGGGTACGGTTTCAAGACCTTCGGACCGGTGAAACGCTTGTCGAAAGACCAAGGTTCGTGTATCAATCCAGCTACATACCCCCGGTTGGAGAGACGTTTTCCGACGGAATGACCCGTGCGATGGATGGTTTGGCGGAAGTAGTTGTCGAGGCAATAGAAACCGACTGGTAATGGGAGTATGATCCGGTGCGCAGAGATGCGCCCGGAAATGGACGAGTTTTAGACGTGTCGGCGGCCTCTTTTTTTTAAGGAAACGATGTCAGAAGGAAACGATTCTAGTCCACCCCCAGCCGACGGTTCGAAGCGACCGAGCGGTCCAACGGCAAGGGTTCCTCGTAATCTTGCCAGTTGGCTTGTTCTATTGGGGTTGGCGATGGTGCTGGTGGCGCTTCTAAACAGTTCCTTCGCGTCCCCCGAAACCATTTCCATTAGCAAGTTTGAATCCTGGGTAGAAGCCAAGGAGATTAAGACTGTCCAGATTAAGCCGGATGGCGTGCTGGAGGGCGTTCGCACCGGGCCCGAGCACGACGCCCCTGCCGGAAAGTCCCTACAATTTCGCGTTCTGTATCCACCAGAGGCGATCGATAGTGAACTGGTGCAACGGTTGAGAAAATCGTTGCCCGACGCGGAAGTGTTTTCTGATCGTCCCAACCAGTTTATGGTCGTTTTGGTCAATCTGCTTCCGTGGCTGCTGCTGTTTGCATTTGTTTGGTTCGTCATTTTCCGACAAATCAAGGCCGCGGGCGGATCGGGGGGAATGCTTGGCAACTTCGGACGATCGCGCCATCGCATCAGTCACAAGGAACACACCAACATCACCTTTGCGGACGTGGCGGGCATTGATGAAGCCAAGGACGAGGTGCGCGAGATTATCGAGTTTTTGAAATCGCCCAAGAAATTTCAGCGACTGGGCGGGCGTATCCCCCGAGGAATCCTGCTGGTGGGGAATCCTGGATGTGGAAAGACGCTGTTGGCGAAGGCGATCGCCGGCGAAGCGGATGTACCGTTTTTCTCGATCAGCGGTTCCGATTTTGTGGAGATGTTTGTGGGCGTGGGAGCGTCGCGGGTACGCGATCTCTTCAAGCAGGCCAAGGAGAATTCGCCCTGCATCATCTTCCTCGATGAAATTGACGCGGTGGGTCGAAAACGCGGAGCAAGCTTCGGAGGCGGCGGGCATGATGAACGCGAGCAAACGCTGAATGCCATCCTCGTGGAGATGGACGGGTTTGAAACGAACTCGCAGGTGATTGTGATCGCGGCCACCAATCGTTCGGACGTGTTGGATCCCGCGCTGATTCGACCAGGGCGGTTCGACCGGCAAGTGTATGTCGGGTTGCCGGATTTGCAGGGCCGATACGAGATTCTCAAAGTCCATTTGCGGAAGATCAAACTCGGTCCGAATGTGGACATCAAGCGGAGTGCTCGAGGGACGCCGATGTTTAGCGGGGCGGAGCTGGCGGCGATGGTCAATGAAGCCGCGTTGATTGCGACGCTGAGCAACAAGGAGTTTGTTGAACAAGAGGATTTGGAGGAGGCGCGCGACAAGGTCCGGTGGGGACGGGCCAAGAAGAACGCCAATGTGGATGAGCGCGATCGAAAGATCACCGCGTACCACGAAGCGGGTCATGCGTTGCTTCAGGCCTTGGAAAAGGACGCGGATCCGGTTCATAAAGTGAGCATCATTCCGCGTGGTCCGGCCGCGGGAGCCACGTTCTCGTTGCCTGAACGGGACCGGATGTTTTACACTCGAAGTTATTTGCTGGCGACGATGCGGGTCACGTTTGGCGGGCGCATTGCGGAAAAAGTTTTCTTCGACGAAATCAGCACCGGGGCCTCCGCGGATATCAAGCAAGCGACCGAGATCGCTCGGCACATGGTCTGCGATTGGGGCATGGGTGAAAACATCGGGTTTGTCTTCTACGGCGAAGACGAGAGCAAGGCCAACTTTTTTGATATCTCCTCACGAGGTTACTCCGAGAAAACGGCTGAGCAAATTGACGTCGAGATGAAACGGTTGGTGGACACCTCATACGACGCGGCCCTCAAAGTTATTATCAAGAACCGAGAAAAAGTGGAGGCGATTGCCGATGCTTTGTTGCGGTTTGAAACCCTGACAGGTGACGAGGTCAATTCGTTGATTCGCGGTGAGACCTTGGAGCGAACCGGGGTAGCCGACCTCTTTGCGCATTTGGAATCGCAACCGAACGTGGGTCTCGCCAGGCCCGTGCAAGTCGACCCCACGCCTCACCCTGATCTTGGCGGCGGTCCGCTACCGCAACCGGGGTGAACGGGCGGTTTCATTGGGGGTCTCAAGCCGGCTAGGGCGAGCGCTCTTTCTTCCCAAGCAATATACTCTTCGGCCGAATCAACTTTATCGCGGAAATACGTGGCAGTTGTGAACAGTTCACGAATTCTGAGATCTGATTTCGAAGACGGCAATACTGGACAGCCGTTCTCGTTGTAATTGGGTTCCCGCGGTTTGTCCGCCAGTTTCACGGAATGTCTTTCCAGCACTTCCTTGAATTCTTTTAAGAACTCGATTGCCTTGTTACCGTTCATAGTAATCCGCGTGAGCGGCTTTGGGTTGTTTTGACTCCTGAAGAGTCGCTCCAAAGAATCCCATGCACGGAAAAAACTGTCTCCAAGATCATTTTCTGACACTCTCGTGAGAGTGGTTCCGTGTCGAGTAATCCACATTCGCTGGTCGGGCGGAAGGTATCCCGAGGTTCTCGAAGACCATCCCTCTGGTTTTGTGAGGAGGAATGGACAAAAGGTTGCGTAAAAAGAATAGCCCCCCACAAGGGCGGCGAACGCATCCGCTGCGATTTCTTTTTCGAGATGATCATGACATGAGGGGATGAACGCCTGGTGCATCTTCATTAGCAGCCTCTCCCTTTCCGCGCGTGTGGCAACATATTCCCAGAAAACGTGCCCGACCTCATGGTAAAGCAGGGTCAGCGAGGTAAGCGATCGGACAGAGGGGAAGAAATAGAAGATCGCAAAAACGACGTTCCCGTACTTTTGTTCTAAATTAGAACCGAGCTTCGGCTGATGTGGTGGTAGTTTTAGTTTGTCGTGTAATGTAAACCTTTCGACGGCAGCGGCGGACGACTGTTTGATCAGCTTGTGCACGGAAATAGGATGAATTGTGGGGAGTCCGATTTCGACCAAAAATTTGAGAATGAACCGATCATAGGCTTCGTCGGACTTGGATCGAACGGCCAGGACGGGATGGAAGTGGCGTTCGATCGCGTGATTGTTCGACTCCACCTGATCAAACTTATATCGCCAGAGGAGCCACATCTGATCTGAAATTGACTTCAGGCTGGGTTGGTTCTGGTTGAGCGAGACTTCCAATTTTTCAAGCGTATCGGAAATCTCACGAAGAGTATTGCGCGAACGGGTCAAGAAGAAGTGAGCAAAATCAAAAAGGAAGGTCGCGCCTTTCAAATCTTTTGGCGGTCGCAGCTTCTCGACTCGCTTGTGGATCAGGTCCGTCCATCTTAAAAGATGTCGTGCCCGACGGAAGAATCCTCGATGCAGATCTAGAAGTTGAGTTTTACTAATCTCCGTCGTCATCGAAGATTTCGGAGTGCATGTTCGCAGCAAAGCAATCCATCAGATGGAAGAACCCGTCGTCCAGAGAATCAACCGATTCGGACTCTAGGGTCGCCAAAAGTGATGCGATGTTTGCACTGCACTCCGGAACTTCTCGATTGTCGAGGATCGTGTCGGGATCAGTCAAGTCCGCCCCATTACTCGTATGGTGTTGAGTCTCCCGTAGCGCGTCGAGTTCTGCGGTCAAGATTGCCTTTAGGGTTTTAATGGCGCCGTCTATGGATTCTTGCTCCGCCGCCGGTAAATTGCCCTTGCGCTGACGCTGGTCGATCTTGGCCATTTGTAATGTGTAAAGAGAGTTTTGGAGCGCGCTGTAGGCGATCATCTGGCTTGGGGGTGGAAAATGTCGATCTGATCGTTTCAATATCCTACTTGTCGACAGAGTTGTCATACTTAATCAGATGCCTCCAAATGCCTCCAAAGTCCAGAAAAACCAAACCCCAGTCACCAATTCCGGGTTATCATCGGGCCCAATAATAAGGAAGTCAACGAACTTTGAAGAATCGAGCGCCGCATTTCCGAACACCCTGGGGGCTTGGTTAAGGGATTTGTCTTATTCTCGCTGCGGGTTACGTCAGTGACTGATCATCTTTCCGTGCATGACAAGGGATAGCGCGACGTTTCCGCAGGCGAACAGGACCATTCCGCCGGAGACAATGAGGGCGGCGATCGCCATTCCGCGCCGTTGGATTCTGCGAACACCGATGATGCCGCAAATGATGGCCGCGATACAGACGGCCAGCGCCGCACAGTACAGAAGACTGGAGACGATCATCCAAGCGGGGAAGACCCCGCCGTGTTTTTCCATGACCCGCTTGGCAAATTCCAATTGTGAGGGAGCATCGGCGCTGGACTTCTGCATCTCGGTGAGTTCCAAGGCGTGGGGCGAAAGCACGATCATGGCGAGTAATGCGAAACCGGCGGCCATGCAAGCGAGGACGAGGGCGACGACCGCGATGCGATTGGCTTCAACGGAAACAAGCGGAGTCGTGATCGGAAACGCCGCATCTCTCAAGACCGCAGTCGCGGGATTCCCCAATGGCGTGGCCACGGGAACCAAACGAAGATCATCGAGGGTGGATTCCGCAGGCGCGGTCATGGTGCGTCGACAATAGGGACACGCCACGGACTTGGCGGCCCATTGTTCGTCAATTTCGATCGGTTGGGTACACCCGACACATAGAAAGCGTATGGCCATCGATCGTATCGTAGCGAGGTCGGCGCGCGTTGGTCAATGCGCGGAAATGCGATGGATTAATCCTTTTTTTCGATGCTATTGGCAGTATTGCGAATAGTGATTTCGAGTTGTCGATGGTTGTTCCCAGCATCAGGACCGTGACCGGTTGTCCATGGAATGGAGAAGTCCCTGGGGTTTTCCGTAAGACGAGGCTTCAAGGGAAAGGGCGGCGCACGTCGATACACGTCGGACCCCGAAAAAAACGGGAATCGATCGGACGCAACGACAGGAGAGACACGATGATGATGACCAAGAGCGAAGCCATCGCCGCGATTCAACAGATCAACACTACGGCCAACGCGGTGTTTCTTGCACAGTTTTCCAACGATGATCTGCATGCGTATCTGGACCGTCTGACGGATCCGGGCGTGCCCTTTGGATCGTCGAGATCGGGAAACGGAGCGAGCACGAGCGCAGTCAGTTCCGGAAGGGCGCGTGCCAAGTAGATGGCACCTCGGTCCGCATTGGACATTTATGAATGGCGATGGCAGTCCAAGAGGGCGACGATTCGCTCGATGTTTTCCGGGAAAGGAGCTTCGATTTCAAGCGGGGTTTCCCGAATCGGGTGGGTCAGGCGAATCCGTCGGGCATGCAAGGCTTGGTGCACGATGAGCGGCTCGCGGTCGCCTTGGCTGGATAAATCGAACTCGCTACGGAAATGACCGCCGTATAGGGAATCGCCTAAAACGGGATGCCCGATGGAAGACATATGGATGCGAAGTTGATGGGTGCGTCCGGTCTTGGGGAAGAGATTCACCGTCGTAAACCCTCGATAGCGCTGACACACGCGGTACTCGGTGATGGCTTCTTTGAACATGGCTTGGCGCGGCGGGAATTGCGTTCCGTGGAGGACCATCCGTTGCGTCGTGCTGGGATGCGGGGCGAGGGGTTTTCGGATCACGTCGCCGTCTAGGCGAAACTCACCCTCGCAGATTGCAAAATATTCTTTGTGAATGGTGCGTCGCTCGAATTGCAACGAAATGCGCCAGTGTGCTTCCTCGCATTTGGCGTTCAACAAAATACCGGTCGTGTTTTTGTCTAGTCGATGCATGATCCCCGGACGAAAAGGATCGGACCCTTGACTTAAGTGTGCTGCATGGAAGGCGGCGGCGTTGGCCACGGTGCCGGTTTGTCCGGCAAAAGCCGGGTGACACACGATGCCGGCGTGTTTGTTGATCGCCAACATCCAATCATCTTCGTACAAAACATCGAGGGGGATGTTCTCCGGAAGCAGGTCAGTGGGCGGTGGAGGAGGGAGAACGATTTCCACGACATCGCCGGCGGCTGGCTCATGACTGGCTTTGGTGGGGAGACCGTTGACCGTGATGTTTCCGTCTTTGATATATCGTTGAAGGATCGTACGAGAAATGCGTGGGTATCGGCCATGCAGATATTTGTCCAATCGGCGTCCCAGCATGCGCTTTCGAATCCGAAAGCGATCCACGTGCGGTTTCGGCTCGCCGTCATCTACTTCCTCGGAGTTCGGATCGCGGGGACCCTCCTCTTCCACATCGCCGCATGATTCTCCAACGTCGTCGAAGGGGTTTTCGTCGCTATCCAACATGGCCTGGAGTTTAGATTCGGGTTGTTTGGTTCTTATCGTTATGATTTGTCGATCGCTCGCCATCATGGACACTCGCCCCTTCCATTTCTAATAGCAAAGGGCACTGGGTGTCACCTTTGACTTATCGTCGCCGACCTCGCGAGGGACGAAACTTGCTCCCCAGCGTCTTGGCCAACGGTTTCTCTAATTGAGTCTCGGGATTTGGGCTCGCGGAAGCCTGATAACGCGAGAACAAAGCTTGCGTCACGGCGGGCTGCGGCTCGGCGGCTGGTCGGGCCTCAAATCCGGTCACGATGCGTTCAGTAAGCTGACGATTGATCAACATTTCAATCGCGGTCAGTTCCTTGCCCTCTTCGCGCTTCACAAACATGATGGCCGTCCCGCGTGCGCCCATGCGAGCCGTCCGACCGACGCGGTGGACGTAGACCTGCGGATCGGGCGGTACGTCGTAGTTGATAATGTGGGTGATGGCGCTCACGTCGATCCCCCGCGATGCCAAGTCCGTCGCCACCAGCACGCGGAGTTGATGTTTGCGAAATTTGGCCATGATCCGCTCGCGCTTGTCCTGAAGAAGATCGCCGTGGATTTCTTTGGCATCGATTCCCGCGTCGAAGAGCTTTTTCGCCAATTTCCGGGCGGCGGCTTTGGTATTGCAAAAGACGATGGTGATGGGCGGGTTTTCATGCGTCAGGATGTGCCGAAGCAGGCGAAACTTCTCCGGTCCCTCCACCGTGACAAACGACTGGTCCACTTCGTCCACCGTGAGCCTGTCTTGCGACACGTTGATCTCAATCGGATCGTTCATGTATCGCCTGGCCAAAGTCTTGATTTCACCATCGAGGGTGGCGGAAACGAAAATGGTTTGGTGCGGTCCGCTCATTCGACCGAGGATTTCTTTGATGTCGTCGCGGAATCCGATGTCCAGCATGCGATCCACTTCATCGAGAATGGCGAACCGAATCTCATTGAATTGAAGCGATCCACGGCGTAGAAAATCCAAAACGCGACCGGGCGTGCCGACGACGAAATGCGGTTTGCGACCAAGCTGGTGCAATTGGGCGGCGATTTTCTGACCGCCGTACACGGCGATGATGTGGAGGGAGGTCGAGGTGGTGAAGCGCTGAAGTTCGGCCGTGACCTGGACGGCCAATTCCCGCGTCGGAACCAAACAGATCGCCTGAAGTCGTCCCGCGGGATCGATTCGCTGCAGAACCGGAAGACCGAAAGCGGCGGTCTTTCCCGTACCGGTTCGCGCTTGACCGAGCACGTCTCGTCCCGTCAATGCCACCGGAATAAGTTGTTCCTGAATTACAGAGGGTTGGGTAAACCCGATCTGCGCAAGGGCCTTTAAGAACGGAACTTCGATTCCAAGATCGGCAAACGCTTGTGGAAGTTCGGGATGTTTTTGCATACAAACAAACAAGTCACAAAAAACGTTACTCTGTGCGAACTATAGTGTTCGTGAAGGGATGTGTAAACCAGGGGCTGTCACCGACTTGGCCGCCGGAGAAAATCGTGACTAGATCGACCGAGAAAGGGGTGCTTCCTTGGCCTCTTCGATGAGCCGGCTGATTTCATCCGTGGGCGGCGCGGACAATCGGCGCTTGGGATCGGACGGCGTCGGATCAATCGGTCGTCCTCCCCCCCGAGCCCAATCCTCCCGTGCGGTTTTTGGGCTGTTTTGCGATGGCATGGGGTTTTCATCCCAGAATCGCTGAATCGCGCTCACGGGATGAGTAAGGTCGATCCCAGGGCACGCCCGCACGGTACCGGCCAATCGCTCTTGCACACGAGCTGCTTCCGCAACCCATTCACGCAGGGAACCCACCGCCAATTGGGTCTGGGACGCCAAACGAGATAACTTGTCACTGGCTTGGCGTTCGGCCTGTTGCAGTTCCACGGTTTGTTGCCGTGCTTGAAGTCCGCTTTGGGCCAAGGCCGAGAGGACCTTTCGCACCACCGAGCAGACCTTCGAAAGCTGTGCCGCTTGGGCGCTGGCCACCTTTGTGGCATCGCCGGTTTGTGCGGTGGTTTGGTCCACGCTCTGTTGAAGTTGTCCCACCGTGTTTTGAAGATCATCCACCTGGTGTGCGATCTGCTCCGCTCGATGAATGAAGTCGTCGAGCAAACGTTCCCCGTGCTCTGAAGATACGCGATGAGCGGCCATCTGCTCTTGCAATCGTGTCTGGGTCCCTTCCGCGTCCTTGCGCAATCGTTCGTGACCATCGATCAGGGTCTGGGCCGATGTGCAAAGCGTTTGGAGTTGATCCACGACGTGGACGGTTCCTTCCGTCGCCGCGGTGATGGCTCCGTGGATCCCTTGGGCTTCCGAAACCGTGGCTCGCAACGACGATTCCGCGGTTCTCGCGGAAGGCAGGAGTCGCGTCACTGAACTGAGTCGGTGAACGACCTTCCTCGCCTGACCGCATCCCCAAGCTACTCCGGCGGCGTGAACCTTGGCTTGTTCCACGGCTTCCTGAAGCTGCCCGATCAGTTGCCGCGAAGGATCCGAAAGTTCCCGCAACGTCGCAACGAGCTCAAACCCCTGCGCCGAGCGTTCCCCTGTTTCCTTGGCGATCGCTTCCATTCGCCCCGTCAGTCCCCAGGCGTCTTGAATCAGTCGTTCGATCTGTTCCGCCGCAAGTCTGGCAGAATCCTGTGCTTTTCGAACCTCCGACTCCATCGTTTGGGCGGTCTTTTCGTATCCCAATGACGTCTCAGCCAATTGCGACCGTAGACGGTCCGCGGATGCGTTTACTCGTTCCAGTTCCGCGGATTTTGCTTCGGCTTGCGCTGCAACAGCAAGGGTTTGATCCATGGTCATCAACGCTGCGTTGTTGCCCTCCCGCATCCGTTCCATGGTTTCCGTCGCGTCCGACTGACCATCTTGCAAATGCTTAACAGTTTTCTCGCCGGACTGAATCTGGTCGGTCATCGTTTGAACGGATGTGTCCGCTCGGGCCAATAGGGACTCCACGGTTTGTCGAGTCTGTTCAAAATAGTTGGTGAGCGTGACGGTACCGGACTTGGCCTTATCGAGCTTCGCAAGGAATTCTTGACCATCCTGTTGCGCGGTTCGTAACTGATCAAGTTGTTGCCCCATCTCCGCCAATGTCGCCTCGGCGGTTATCTGTGTAGTTTGAACGATGGAATCCATTTCCGTCAGACGATGGGACGACTCATCAGCCTCCGTTCGTTGGGTATCGATCCTCGCGGATGCTTTTTCGGCATCCGTCAGTTGAGACCGAAGGGCTTCCATGGCCCGCTGACATCGATCCGTCAGCTCTTGGGCGCGTGTTTCCGACTCATGATATTGTTGGGACAATGGCGCGAGCCGCTCTAGCAATTGTAGGCCCAAACGATTCTCTGCTCCAAGCGCCGCGAGATGGGTTTCGACTTGTTTTTGCTGGGTCGCGCTTTCGGCGACGCTTTGCGAGGCCTGATGCAGGTTCTCCGCAAGGGTTGTTTGTGTTTCCAAAGCCTTTTGGGTCGCCAGACCGAGGTTCGCGGCAACGGATTCGGCCTGGTCTAGTCGGACCTCCAAATCCGCCCGAATCTGCTCATTTCGCTGCGATTGCTCCCGAATCGTCGACACCTCGTTGCGAACCGATTGGGCGTCGCGCGCCGCGTCGGTAACCTGGGCACGCACGCGATTCGCCAACTCATCGAGTTCCCGCTCTCGCTCGTCGAGCGCGCGGTGCAGGCGCGATTGATTTTGTTCCAACTCGGCGGCCGCTTTCTGGCCGCGAGCGGGTAGGTCTTCCAACAATTTGTGGAACTCCTGCCGCTGCGCGTTGAGCCGTTCTTCCCCGTCGGAGTTACTCGTGCGGAGGCGTTCGAGCAGATGCTCAATCCCGGATCTTTCCTGTTGAGCAATATCGGTGACGGTTTCGAGCTGCGTCGTGCGAATCGGAGCCTCTTCCAATTGCTTGGCGAGCTGCGTTGTCATAAGCAGCAATCGATGGGAAGCCCCATCCGCCCGCCGGCAAACCTCGCTGAGTTGCGTGGTCTGTTGTTCAACGTCGGCGCAATGATTGGTGACACGCCCTGTCAGCGTGGAAAGACGACGTTCCACGTCCGGAATCGAAGTCTGCACCCGACTTTCAAGGCGCACCAAGCATTGATTCGCTTCCCCCACCATTCGAGCAAGTTGTTCGGTGGATTCCTTGGCCTTGTATGACAGTCCGTCGAATCGCGCTTCTATGGCGGTCTGTTGGGCGAGAGCGGTTTCCGATCGACCTGCGATCAAATCCGCCCGGGCCAGCACTTGTTCCAAACGGGCGAACAAGTTCTCCCCCGTGGCGAGCAATGTTTCCACGGCCCGTGCGCCGCCTTCTTCGCTGGTTTCGCAAGGATCGGCCACACGGTTCCGCAACCTTGTGGCTTCTTCGAAACTCGGGCCCCCACGAAGCACGGTCTCCTGCACGGGAACGGTTGTGATGGGAAACGCCGTCGGCCCGGTCGGTGCAGTCCATGACCGAGGTTGCGACGTGGGTGGGTCCGCAACCGCATCATCCGCCGTTTCTGAATGAGTGCCATTTAATGGCACTGTTTGCGATTCGGACGATCGACGCTCGGGTGGACCCGCCGTCCCTACCAACAAGCTCAGCGTGACATATCGTTTTCCCGCTCCATAGGCCGCCAACAAGGCCGCGTCACACATGCGGTTGATGAGCCTGGGAATTCCACGAGATGCTTCATGAATGCGATTCACCGCCGCTTCCTCAAACCAGTCATCGTCGACGGCGCCCGCGATTCGCAAACGGTGGTAGATGTATTCCTTGGTTTGCGAAAGGGTGAGGGGCGAAAGAACGCGTTGCCAAAACAGCAACTGTTTCACCGCGGCGAAAGTCGGATCGTTCAGAATCTGTGCAAATCGCGGTTGGCCTCCGACGAGTGCGGTCAGCAAACGACCCTGTTCGTCCTGCAAGTCGATCAAAGCACCCAAAGAGGATAGCCCTGATGGAGTAAGATTCTCGGCCTGATCCACGGTCAAAATGAAATGACGGTTCTCTTGTCGCTGTCGAGCCAAGTGACGCCGCAAACGAGATAAGGCCCGTGCGCGATCCGAACCTCGCGGCAACCCGATCTTCAATCGTTTGCAAATCTCACGAACCGGTTCCGTCTCCATTCCCGGTGGACAGCTGATAGCGATCACTTGATCCGTTTTTTGCAGACGCAAAACGAGACTGCGAAGCAGAAGCGTCTTCCCTGATCCGGCGTCTCCTAGAACCAGGGCCGCACTACCTCCTTGGCGACAGGTATACTCAAGAACGGCCAGAGTCTCTTCCATTTCCGGCGTGGAAAAGAGGAATTGAGGATCAGTCCGATCCTCAAATGGAGGAAAGCGAAGGCCGAACGATTCGCAGTACATCACCATTGCTCCCAAAGACACCCCTACCCGCGCCGGCGGCACTCGTAGCGACCAGAACGATTACTTCGCGTCCGCCTTTGCGACATGCCGCGAGTAAAGTGTCCAATTTCTCAAGGAACATCGACATGATTACAGGTCCAGTCGAGTTATCGGGCAGGGATACTTGAGCAGGAATCGCGGCATTCAATTGGAGCAGTCGTTTAGGAAAAAATGAACTTCCCCGTAACGCCAAACCGTAAGGTTTGAAACGTAGCGGTAACGCCAAAGGTTACATAGACCGCTAACCTAGCCAATCGTATACTTGTGATAATGGCAAGCCCGGAACATCCGGTCTTAGGGGCCGTTTTTTTGTGCGCCACGGTGAACGGATGGTCGACGAATCGACGGTCCATGACCCGAAAGGCACCCTTTGAGCGAAACCGGCGGGATGGGATCAGACGAGCATTGGCTATCACAAACCGGACGGAAGGAGTGAGTATGAAGCGCTGGGCGAATGGTTGGATGAAGTGGACGTTGCGATTCCTTTTGCTGGTGGGTGCGTGCCTTGGACAGGGTGCAGCGCTCCTTGCGGACACAACCCAAGTCGCGCGTTCGGTTGCCACGGACGAAACTTGGCGGAAGAGCATAGACCTCATCACCCACGGCAGTTTCGATGCCGCAGCCAGTGCGCTCAATCAAGCCACCAACGGGGCAATACTTAGTGACCAACTTCGTGGTTGGTTGCGGGATTACAAAACAAAACAAGAAGCCCGTGTCGAATCGGATCGCGTGGAATTTGAACAGTACGTCGGATATGCCAAAGCCCGCGTCGAACGAAAAGAGTGGGTCCTCGCGCTGGATAAAGCTTGGCTGGCGTCTGATGTCGCACAGAATCGGGAAGAATTTCTGAAAACCGATTGGGTTCAGCAACTCATTCAGAACTCGATCACGTATGCAAGCGAATGTCGTCAGCGCGACGACTGGCAAGGAGCCTGGGAAGTGTACGTGCGTCTCACCGCGCTCTATGAACGCGAACCCCGATATGAAAAACTGGAGCGCGAAGCCGGGACACATTTGCGTTTGGAAACCATGTTCCGCGAAGGTTCTACGTGGCAGGAACGGTTGGAGCGTGTGCGATGGGAGGACGCAGAAGAGTCCTTGGAATACATCGCCGCCTATTACGTGGAACCGCCGGACTTCAAAAAGATCACCGAACTGGGACTAGAACAACTCATTCTGCTCGCCGACTCCAAAGCCGCGCAAACCACGTTTGACGCCTTGAAAGACGAGGACAATCGAGCCGATTTCCGCTCGCGGCTCCAAGCTTGGTTGGATCACGTTCGCTCCAGTCCCACGATGGACGGTAAAGGTTGCGCCCAGATTTTCCGCCGCGTGGTCCGCGACATCAACAAACAAACCGTGCAACTCCCCGAAGAGCTGATCGTCAGCGAGTTGATGCGCGGCGCTTTGGAACCCCTGGATGAATTCACCTCCATCCTTTGGCCTAAAGAGACCGAAGATTTTGACAAGCACACGCGCGGAAACTTCATCGGCGTCGGGATCCAGATCGTCAAAAACCGGGCCAACGAAATCGAAGTCGTCACCCCGCTGGATGACACTCCCGCTTATCGCGCCGGAATTCAAGCCGGAGATATCATCAAGACCGTGAATGGCGAAGAACTCCGCGATGTGTCTTTGAACAAGGTTGTCGAAACCATCACCGGCCCCAAAGGCACAATGGTTAATCTGACCGTTCGCCGTGATGGCAAGGAGATTCCGTTCACTCTCGAACGAACCGAAGTCAAGATTCAGTCCGTCAAAGGCCAAGTTCGCGATCGTGAAAGTCAAAAGTGGAATTACTGGCTCGACCGCGACAACGGCATCGCCTATATCCGGGTCACCAATTTCCAGAAGAACACCGTCGAGGATGTGGACGGCGTATTAAAAGACCTCAAATCGCAAGGCCTCAAGGGATTGGTCTTCGATCTTCGCGGAAACCCCGGCGGCTTGTTGGAATCCGCTTGGCAAATGGCATCGTTGTTTCTCCGACGCGATCAGAACATTGTGAGCACCAAAGGCCGCATCGCCGAGGAGAACCGCGACTTTGAAACCAAGACCGACGGACCTCACGCCAATCTCCCGTTGGTCGTCCTGACCGACGAGAGCAGCGCCAGCGCTTCCGAAATCGTCTCCGGCGCCATCCGCGATCATAACCGCGGAATTGTCGTCGGCTCGCGCACCTTTGGAAAATTCAGTGTTCAGAATTTGATTTCATTGAGTCATTCCCGCGCAAAACTCAAAATCACCACGGCCAGCTATTATTTACCCAGCGGCGTTTCGCTTCATCGGACACCAAGTTCAGAGAAATGGGGCGTCGATCCGACGATTCCGGTGCGTCTTGTTCGCTGGGAGCGACAAAACCTGTGGCAAATGCGCCGGGAAGCCGACCTACTCGGACCTGTCCCGGCCAAATCCACCGGCATCTCCACCTCCGACGATGTTCCCGACGATCCGGAAACCGCCGGGCCGATCGATGGCGCCGAGTCGACCAAGTCCGATGATAATGACAAACCGTCGGACGATCCGGCGTTTGGACCGCCGCCCCTTCCGATGCTCGTTCAAAAGGACGAGAACCGTCGGCCCAAGGAAGATCCGCAACTAGACACGGCGTTGCTGGTTCTCCGGGCGACCCTCTTGGGCCGTTCAAGCCCGACGGTTGCCGCCGTGGAAACGGAGGCCTCTAAGTCCATGGCCCAACCGTAATGAGTGCCACGGAGAGGCACACGCATGCCATTGCTGTTGAGCGCGTGCTCTGCGATTGGAAATCCACCGACGGATTTAATTGAATCGTGCCACGACCTGTGATTGGGCAAGATCCTCTTGTATTTCTCTCGATATTTGCGGAGTTTTCAGCCGCACGCGGCGGGTCGGTTGATCTTGCGGCGTGCGGCGTAAACCGGTCGAGGGGAGTTTTCATTCCACGGGGGTTGACACTCGAGACAAAGGCAACTTAAATCGTCCACCGGTCATGCGATGGTTGACGCTCGGGGAGTTCGCCACCGGATGAACCGGCAAGGATGCATGACATGTTGTTGACACTCGCAATCGCGGGCCTCTCCGGTTTAAAGCTGCTTAGTCTTGTGGCGTGTGCGTTGATCCTGTGCGGGGTCGCGGTTCGGCGTCGAAAGTGGTTGCACATTCCCCTCATGCTCATGGCCTTTGCCATCGATCTCGGCATCGTGATTGATATCGAGGTGACCCGAGGTGCCATCGCCGCCGCCCGCGCCAAAATGGGGCCGTTGATGATCGTCCATATCTGTATCAGCACGGTGGTGTTGATTCTCTACGCGGTACAGATCGTCACGGGCATCCAAAACGCTCGCGGCAAGCGAAGTCGGTGGCACAAAACCACCGGGATTTCCTTCGTCGTCATGCGATTTGGGAATCTCGTCACCAGCTTCATGGTGACCTAAAAGTGCACCCTAAAACTGCGGCGAGCTGTAACGCAAGCGAAGCTTCCCGTGCTCTTGAGTTTGGCAAGGGCTACGTTTGCGCCTGGCCCTCTTGCAGTCGAAATTCACGGATCAGTTTCACGCGAGCGCAACGCTGGGCGGCTTCCTTGGCGTATCGCTCGATCAATCCGCCCTCCATTTTGCGATGCAAGTCCACAACCTGTCGCGGATGAAAATCCTTCCGCAAATACAATCGAGAATTCGGCGTCACCCATTGCCTGACCGGTTCGGCCTCCTTCTTTTCCAACTCGGAAAGTGTCAGCAGTATGGCACCAATTCCGGCCAGAATGGCCTTGCAACCGATCGTGTGAGGTTGATCCCCCGCGACGATCTCCGGTCGAGCGTGCCGATAAATGGCACCGCTGTCGATTCCCGGATCGATCAGATGAATCGTGGCGCCGACATGCTCCGGCTCTTCGTTGAGCAACGGATAAAAATTCGTGGCCGTCCCGCGATAATACGGCGACAACCCAAGGTGCATATTCACCATCCGACCGGCAAACCGCGAAAGCAACGGCTCCCGGATCAAGTTCGTCCCGTACACCACGACCAGGTCGACATTGGACTCCTCCAGCCACTGCACCGTCGCTGCGAGGTTCAGCCCCCCGACATCGATGTGTTCCACGCGACAAGCGTCATCCTTCGAAATAAACTCTGAATCGTGGCCGAAAAAGATGGCCTCTTGCCGGGTTCGCTCTTCATAGTGCTCTCGAACAATCCCCCGCTCTTTCTCGCTCAAATCATCATGCGAAACCACCGCCGGCGAATACCCGGTACGCTCATGACCAACCGCAACCACATCCCACCGTTTCCTTATGGCATTCACAAAGAATCGGTGTCGTGTTTCAACACTCGTCAGAATTCCCAGGTGCATTTCACGTTCTCGCTAACCGGGCCTGAACCGCTAGAGGATAGAAATAACAAAACAATATCGGCCCGAGTCTTCGCCAGACCCGGGCCGATCAAGAAACACGTTATGCAAGTCTAGCCGGTTAGCGTGCTAGGCTATACGCATAGGTAAGGCTCACGCCGTAGTACGGAGCATCATTGTTGGCATGGTCCAAGCTCGCGTTGAACGCCCAGCCGAGGCGCTGATTATCCGCAAGCTGATATTCCAAACCCGCGTCGGCCTGGGTGATATTGTGCTGACCGTTGGTTTCGCTGCTGCGATGAATGACGTCGACCACCCATCGCGCGTCATCCGACAAGGGTCCATCCAAACCCAACACCACGCCCCACTGGAAGTCGCGGGCACCGCCGCTGCCGTATGTCCACCAATTGAAGTCGTCGTCGTCCGTCAGGTTGTTGTCATTGTTGGTATTGACCGTCTTCAGCAATCCGTTCACGTGCGAGCGAATTCCGCTATCATACTCGTTCGTTAGATTCAATCGCAACACGCCATCAATGCCGTCCGAACCTTCCCCCGTGGGAATGCGAACCTTCGCCCCCAACGCCATCGCCGGCCAATAACCCTCTTGCTCCGCGAAGCGCCACAAGGCGCCGAGGAATGTATCGTAGTTGCCATCTTCATACGGCCCGCGATTTCCGTTATCGCATAACCACGCGGGAACGGCCGCGGACAATTCCCAGTTCTCGGCAACGCCCCACACGATACTCGGCTGAACGATCGAATCATCGTCGTCATCTACCGCTGGCTCGGGGAACCATCGAAGTGTCAACCGAAGGTCCACTTGCCCGGTTGACACCGGAGTCGCATCCTCAAAAGACCAGAGTTCGGTCAACACGTCGTAACCCGCCTTCGCAATCTTGGATTCTCTTTGTGTGATGGTCGTCTTCTCAGACTCCTGAGCCTTCGGTTTCTCGGCCGGTTTGGCCGGTTGACCTTGTTGACCGAAAGCGCTTCCCACGAAAAACAAGGAAAGCGAAGCCAATACCAAAAATCGCCTCATCAGCATTACCTCCTAAATTGTCTTGAATCGCTCGATTTCAGGCCCCGGTAACCCGCGCCGGTTTCCGTTGGCCCCATAAAGCACGAAAGTCTACCCTAGTCTCGGCTCGCGCCAAGCCGAGTCTGTCGGTTTATTTGCCTTTGTGGCAATTTCGAACAACAAAAACATCCCACTTCACTGAAACGCTCTCAGCGTGGCCAAAAACAAGGCCTGAGTCGTGATATCGGTTCGTCTTGAGTGATCGCGTTTGCAGAAATACCCGTCTTTCTGGCTGTCAAACCGCCGACATGCAGCCTTGGGCGCCCCAATTTCGATCAATCGCCTATCGTCTCGACGTTACAGCAGAGGGCAAAGTAATGGTCAGCGGCATGGAATTCTCAGCCGCACGTCCAGAAAGTTTGTCTTCAACCAACACTTTCAATACATATTCGCCAGGCTTAAGCGTAGCTGGAAAAACTATCCTTTGAGCCAGAAAAAAGTCCGTTCGTTTCTTTCGGCAAACGTCCTCGATTTCGCCCTCTTCCTTTTGCCAAACACTTTGGCCATCAGAGGTTAGAAGCTCGGCACGAGACGAAAGTCGTGAACGGAATCGACCATCTTCTCCATTCTCCGAGCGCACCTGACCGATTTCGCAATATACGATGGCTTGCAACGCTTTGCCTGCTTGCAAGTCCTCCGGTGGTATCTCATCGTAGACTCCGAAGGTCACAACGCGCTTGCAGAGTGCGATGGTGGAAACGACCGGATCCGAGCTTCCGGCAAATACTTCTCGGAGTGCGTCTATTTTCGGTAATACTCTACCTCCATTGCTTAATGACCCACGAGACGCGCCGCGGATAGTAACAATCAGATCAAAAAGAGTTTGCATGACTCGTCGAGTTTCTTCGGACACATGATTTGAGACTTGCTGCGCCTCGAGGTCGCGACGCATGGCAAGTTGATGCAATCGCAATTGCCATTCCGCGTCAAACTCTTCACCGAGAGCTACTTTCTCCGCCAGGGATTTAAGAAGTTGGTCGAGAGAGTCTGACGCGCTTTCCAACACAACACCCACCGGTTGGTTGACCGACACCTTGTCCGCCACTCCAGCATTTCGACTGGTCGGGGATTCCGGTACTCGAACGGTTACGCCGCTAATCGATGGAATGGCTTGGCGCTGTCGAGCGGTCGGTTGAATGTCATCCAACGTTATTTGAGCGTTCGATATTTTGTGAGAGGAAGATGTTTCGTTCGTGGTTTTAGAAGCCGAAGGTGAGTTTCCTCGCTCCGGAGAATGGCCTGCATTGTTGGTGGGTTGCTGAAGGGCTTGGTCACTCGTTGAAAGGCCTTGGGCGCCGGATGGAGATATTTGGTTGACTTTTGCGGTGGATTGGGAAGGAATCTGATATTCCTTGGTGCGGGCGAGGAATTCCTCGACGGCGCTTAATTGAGGAGAACGTTCCTCACTTTTCGTCTCGGTTGGTGAACCCGGACTTGCATCCTCAAGGGCCCTTGAGGCCAATGGTCCGGTTTTCTTTGTCGGTAGAACACATCCCGCCAAACCGGCGAGAAGGACCATCGTGACTCCGCCACGTAACACATTCATCGAATCGGCCTCCATGCCTCTGGGTTTGTTCCTGCTATCGGCGATTTGACCTCAAAAACCTGACTCGGAAGTCGAGCAAAATCCTCTCGCACCTTCTGTGTCATCGTGGAAATGCCAGTTGTGTTGTTTGGTGTTTGACGTGTGCGGGGGCAAGGTCGGCGATTCGCGTGGAATTCATATTTTTCCCTTGACATCGAATCGTGCCCCGATAATACTACTGCACCCTTTTGAGCGATTCAGCGAAAGAAGGAACGGAGCGCGTCATGCTTAAGTTCTGTCGGCCCATTCTTTGGGCGTTGG
>JBBTCX010000212.1:0-17117 GCA_038043045.1 Planctomycetota bacterium
GGCCTATTCGAGGAATACGGATATAACGCTACACAATAAAGGGAAATGCTCTAGCGACGTGGCCGACGTGATCACCCGGACGAAAGAATGGCTTGGCGTAGTCCCCACGACAGAATCGGCTTTCTTGTTCCAGATAGTCGCTTCGGCAGGGGTTAAGCGTTCTTTGGCACCGCCGGGTCTAACTGAAGAATTCGTCGCCGGGTCGAGCCCCGGCCTCCCTGGATACATCATGGCGAGCATCACTGGTACGTGCTCGTCGTGAATAACGCCGTGAACATCGCGTCGATATCCTGGGGGTGATTTGCCATCGACGACAGCGGCAGGTTGGTAGGTGTGGCTCGGCGGCGACCCGATGGGAATCGTCCGTGCGGCTACATTTGGAATCGGATCCATTCAACGTTGCTGTGAGCGCGAACGGAAGCTACGATGATGCGCCGAAATGGTGGTCAATCGTGTCGGATTCTCCGGACGATTTAGAGGCGGCCCAAGATCGCATGCCGCCTCAGCAGGCGGTCTTGGGCCGAGCCGCAGCCAAGTTCCCCCCGCCTGAGTTCTGCACGACGCTGCCGAACTTGGTGTCACTCACCGGTCCGAGTCATGGTTGGTGCCGGCAAGCCGCGTGTCACCGCCCTCGGACGAACGATCCAATATCCGACAGCGGTGCGAGGCGAGCCGTTGCGATCCGAAGTCATAACCCCGGCACCGCGCATGGGCCCGCGCCATTTACATTGGTTTTACACTGTGGTCCTATGCGGTCGCATGCGGCGAACAAAGCCGCCCTCTCGCAAGTGCTGGTGCCTGCAAAGCCCTTGAAATCCAGGTATTTCCATGCTAAAAGGTGTCTTGGTGGCAAGACTTTGGGAGGCGTTACGGATACGGCATGGGCGGACTGAAAATCCGTGTGTCGGCGGTTCAACTCCGCCTCTGCCCAGTGACAAATCGGTGGCACCTCTTGATGCGAATGAGTGCAAGAGGGTGTGAATAATACCTATTTTTCCAGGGTTTTTCACACACTCGCCTTTTGGTAATTCGTTCGACAAAATGCGATTCGATGCAACTGCAAACGCTTTCGGTGAACCCTGTTCCCCCATGTGAAACGGCAGCGCGGACGGCAGGTTTTCCGGCATACTATTACGTGCGATGGATTCGACGATGCGATTATCTGTTCAGGTGGCCAATGCAGCTTCTTTTTCACAGGGTTCGGGAGTCAAATCCGGTAGCGCGAAAAGCGCGTCGGCGAGCTGTTCACCTTTGGTGTGCGAGTAGCGGTCCATCGTGAGCGTGATGGTCGAATGTCGGGCACGCTGTTGGGCAATCTTGGGATGTACGTTGCCACGGGCAAGGTTGCTGTGGTAGCCCAAGTTCCATAGTTTGTGGAATTCTTTGGCGATTTTTCGCGGTGGATCGGTCTTCGTGTGGTCGGGACGGGGAGTGATGCGCAGGGAACGCGACGTAGTCACGACCTTCACCTTCGACCGGCCTTGGCACCGGCGACAAGGCCGGTTTCATCGCCGAACTTGGGTTAAGTCGAGAAAGCCGGGCCGTGACATCCCACTACGGCGGGCATGGATGCGGGCAGAGATAATTCCCGGAAAATGCCTCCAACAGGGAAATCAGGTCGTCAACGTCAATGAGGCCGCTGCCGCCGCACGGAGCGAGATCACCCGCCGGACAATCCGCGAAAACGGCGAAGCCATTCAGCAGGCAGATCAGATCGTCGACATCAACAACACAACTTTGAATGATGTCGGCATACAATTGACAAACGCACGGAATTCCCACCGACCAAAAACCGCCGGTGACAGCGTATGTCCCTCCCGTCAGCTCACCCGCATCCGCCTGCCCAATCGTCCCGCCTAGTTCATACCCGTTTCCGGTGCTGAACATTTCCCCACCACTGTCGATCGTGCTCCACGTCAGGTCATATCCGTTGCCGGTTTGAGCGTTCACGACCAATGCCGTCTGCGTTGCCAATCCCCAAGAAATCAGAGCCGCGACCGTGAGGGAGCGGACCTTGCGAATCCGGTTGGAAGTCCCACTCAACGTTGTTTCTTTTTCGCTTCGCGGATGAGTCATTGACCACCTTCCACTTTCGAGGCGTTCTGCCCAGCAAACATCGCTTCGATCTTGGCGAGCCGCGCTTCCAGTGCATCATTGCGCTGTTTCAGTTCTTCCATTTCGCAATCCTTTTCCTGCACGATATCGTGCAACTCCTTGATCGCTGCGACGGCGTAGACGTTCGCCGGATAGGAGTCCATTTGCAGGAGGCCGTCCTCGCCGCTGTCCTGCACCGAGTCGGGGAAGACTTTGCGGAACTCCTGGGCGATGTAGTTAAAATAGGGCTGGTCCTTCACCGAAGGATGCTTGGCGCGGTATTCATCGGTGTAGTAGAAGGCCACAGGCCGTAGTTGGTCGATGACGGCCAATGCGGCTTTCACGGGTTGAACCTGCTGCTTAATCGCGGCGTCTGAATTGGCCAACCAGCTCCCGGCCGTGGTCTTGGAAGCGTCGCCCTCTACTTCTAATCGGTTGGTCCCCGGCGTGCGGCCGATGCCGACGTTTCCTGGCGTCTTGATTCGCATTGCCTCTACGGCGTCCGTTGCATCTGCATTCGGTACCACAAAGCGAATGAATCCGAGATTATCTGCACCTGACTTGCCGCCGGAAATCGACCCCAAACTTATGCCGTTGTTTAGAAAATGGATTTGACCAGTGTCTGAGACTGTATCAACCGAATTCAGGCCGTTCAATTCAAGCAAGGCCAGCGCAGCATCAGCGGTACTTCCAGAACTTCCGCCATGAAGGGTCAAGGCGCGAGCACCCTGTCCAGGGTGGGTCAGATTTGTCGTCGTCCTTCCGATGCCGACGTTGCCCCCCTGTTTGATGTACAAGTGACACTGCGCGTCAGTAATTGAACAGAAGACTAACTCGTCCACCCCACCATTCGATTGGATGCGCCAGGCGCCCGACCCGCTCTGTGTGTTCTCAAGTCGAATGGAACCGTCATATGGTGCATCTCCCCGAATATCGAGTTGGTCGGGTCCTGGCGTTGATGTCCCGATCCCGACGAATCCGTTGGCATAGTATACGTTTGAATCTTCCGTGCGCCAGGGTGCAGCGGAGAAGTGGGAATATGGCGCGGGTTTGAGTTCCTGGCGCGGTGTCAGTATCGTGGCACTCGCGTCGCCGGGACATTGCACGGCGATCTCCAGCCACCGGGCCTGGCCGTTGATCGCATCAGGACCAAAGTCGATGTTGGTCGTGAACAACCCATTGGCCACGCTGATCGGCAGCGGCCCCACCGGCGAAGTACCCACCTGATTTCCAGCAACCGACGCATCCCACAGGCCGAAAGTCATGTCGCAAACGACGGGCGAAGGATTGCCGATCGGGGAACTGTTTTTGATGAGCCGACCCTGATAGGTAAACGCCGTACCCAGCGGAGCGCCCACCGCCGTACCCATTTGTATCGCCAACAGCGCGCAAAACACGCCAACAAGCATTGATCTCAGACCCGTCTTCATTTGCATTCTCCCTTTCAAAGAAACTTGTGAACCCGAATATTACCGTGAATATACTACCCCAACGACCGATAAATAACAAGAAAAACGTAAATCAAGATTGTGCTCAAACTGACCGAATTTCGTCATCCATGCGGGCCGGTGGCACCACCAAGCGCGAGCTCGGCGGCGGGTTGAGTTTGTCGGGCAGGTCTTCGACCCGACGTAACCTTGATTCAATCGTATGACACCGGCTGACACTTCGAACAAAGGAACGTCGACCGACCCGCCGCGATAATCCGAACAATCTGAAAACCGCACGTTCGGCACGCTTCTCCCTCTCTTTGATACACCCGATGATGGCGGCGAAACCCCCCTTCGGTGCCGTCCGGTTGGCGATAATCCACCAACGTCGTCCCACGAAATCGAATCGCCCGACGCAACGTGCTCTTGATCGATTGAAGCAGCTTCGCGCCTTCCTCCCGCGTCAACCCTTCCGCGCGTCTGAGGGGATGAATCCCCGCTGCGTGCAACGACTCATCGCAGTAAATATTCCCGAGTCCCGCAATCGCCTGCTGATCCAACAGCAAGGCCTTGATCTGTCTCGATCGAGCCAACAATTGCAGAAATTTCGCCCGAGATAATTCCAACGGTTCGGCCCCGAGCTCGCGAAGTCCTCGGCCCGGCCCATCCATTTTGTCCGTCGAAAACCAGACGCCACCAAATCTTCTCGGATCCCGAAATCGCAATTCTCGTTGACCGTCTCCGAATCCGATTCGCAAGTGGGTGTGGGTTTCCAGCGGTTGCGCGGGGTCGCACATTGTGATCCGACCGCTCATTCCAAGGTGAAAAACCAAACGGCCCTCGGGTTCCAAGTCAATTTCGATTCTCTTCCCTCGCCGTGCGATGGCGATCACGCGTTTGCCGGACGATTCGGTTTCCAATGACTCGATGCCGGCACGTACGATGTCTCGCCGCGAGAGCCAAACTCGGTGGATCGAAAGGCCGAGCATTCGACTCGAAAGTTCGCGGGCGATCGTCTCCACTTCAGGTAATTCGGGCATGTTTTTGAAACCGTTGCAAAAAACCAACTCGTTCGCCACACTAGCTCTTGGGCGGGACGAACACAAAAGACAGGATAAAGGATTATGAGTGAAACCAACATCGCCATCGCCGAAACGACGGGCGACTTGTTCGAATGGCAAAGCGGCGTGGCCACCTTTCGCGGTTTGCCCGTGCAGCAACGATGCCTGCGACTTGCAGGCCGAGACTTCACGATCTGGTCGCTCCAAGACGCCGCACAACTTCTCGATCACGAGGAGTACGCAAAGCCGTTTATCGACGCCGACATCGCGCCGTACGGGCTTGAGCTCTGGTCTGTGGCGGTCCTGTTGGCGGAGCACGTTTTGCAGGATGAACCGGGCCGAGGTCGATCCGCCTTGGACCTCGGTTGCGGTCTGGGTCTCACCGCGATCGCCGCGACGGTTCACGGTTGGAAAGTTCTCGCCGCCGATCACGAGCCGACTTCGCTTCGATTCGCGAGCTACAACGCGGATTATAACGGAGTTTCCGTATCCGAATTCACCCCGTTCGATTGGAACCATCCCCCTGCTGATCTCCGAGTGGATCGAGTTTTCGCGGCTGACGTGCTCTATCAACGTGTCGATCATGTGCCGATTCTTCGGTGCCTTGCTGTGGCACTCGCTCGGGATGGAATGGCTTGGATCGCCGATCCGAATCGTCCCGTGGCCGATGGCTTTTCCGAATTGGCCGCTGAGCACGGCTGGTCGGTGGAGATTCGATCGGGTGTGGCGCCGAATTTTTTCTCCGGTCCGCCGATTCAAGGTCGAATTTTTCAACTTCGCCGCAAAACCTGAAAACACGGCCTGTGCTTTTGTGATCGCTATTTTGCAGTTTGGGTGTTACAAATATAAGGTCAACGCCGGTTTGTCGCACAAAAAAGCACTTTGTCGCACGGTGAATAGGACGGGGAATCTTCGTTTGCCGTGTTGGGTTGTGACGGCGGGTTTGAAATGATTGTGTGAATTGTTTCGTTGGCGGTTTGTAGTCGCCAAGCGCGGTCAAAAGGCGCGAGGCTCCAACCTCAGTGAACCTGCCGATGGGGCCTTCGAAGTCGAAGAGTACTTCAAGATGCTCGCCGAAAACTACGCTGAACAGTGGGCCAAAATCAGGGAAGGCACTTCCGATGACATCGTAAAAACTCTCGTTAACCATTGGACGAAGCCTTCCCGGCAAGGTCGGAGTACGGACTACTGATCATGTTGCGCGGCATGGACGCCGCGTGACGGACGCGCCGCCACCCACAAGGGTTGTCTGATTTCGCAATTGCTCATCAACGGCGAAACGTCGGGCTTCAACAGCTACGACAACACGTCGTTTTTCAACGATGCTCACGTCTCCGGCGATTCGGGAAATCAAGACAATAAGCTCGGTGCGTCCGCCACCGCGTCCACCGATCCCACCGTGGCCGAATTCAAAACCGCACTCCGCGCCGCAATCGCCGCGATGGTTCAAACGAAGTCGGTGGAATTCAATCGCGGATCAAGCCCCGAAGGTCTGGTAAGGCCATTTCGAAGGGCGATCGATCGTGGTTCGAACCGCCAGCGAATCACGGATATCCTCGCGCGGGAAACTTCTGTTGCAACCTCCAGTGCCACGACCCGCCAAGCGCTGAACGAACTCGACACCTCTGGCGCCAACGTGAACATCCGGGATTTCATTTCCGGCTTGCCCGGATTCGAGGGTGAGAACGCCGCCGAGTTGGCTCCCATCGTGCAGGGTCTTCGCGCCATTCGTGGTAAGTCGCTAAAATTCGGAAGGGACAGCTAGAGCGGACAAGTCCGACATGTCGGTGGCACACGGCGTTCATCGATACCGAGGTTTTCCGCGGAACGACGTCGCGGCATCGATAGGTCGATCCATTCTTAAAACTTTCTTGCGAGCATGAAGTCGGCCATGGCGACCAGGGAAGACTTGGCATCGCTGGGTTGAAGCGCGTCCAATTGGCGTCGGGCTTCCGAAACATGTCCGGAAGCGATGGACATTGCGTGGTCGATTGCTCCACTATGGATGAGTTGTGTTCGCAACCAAGGTGGATCCACGGGATCTAATCCGTGAAACATGTTCAACATCATTCTCCGAGCCGATTCTTCGTTTGTGCGAAGGAAATGAATGGTGGGCAGGGTCAACGTGCCCATGACGAAATCTCGACCGGCTGTTTTGCCCAGGGTCGTCGAGTCGCCGGTGATGTCCAAGCAATCGTCCATGATTTGAAAGGCCATTCCCGCCGACTCACCGAACACCTTCAGTGCATTCACCACCGTTTCGTCTTCCGAAGCATAAAACGCACCCAGTTCGCAACAGACGGCGGTCAACGCACCCGTCTTTCGCCGAATGATCTCAAGATAGGTGGACTCTGGAAGTTCAGCGTTGCCCCGGCTGTAGGTCTGCAACATTTCTCCTTCGCAAACCGTATTTGTTGTGGCCCCGATTCGCTGGGAGGCGCGTCTGCAAGGTATTTGGCTGCACAAATGAAAAGCATGGCTGATGAGATAATCCCCCAACAGAACGGCAGCCCGGTTTCCCGCAAGAGCACGGATGCTGGGTTGTCGGCGACGTTCATCGGCCTCGTCCAGCACATCGTCGTGAACCAGCGTGGCCATATGGACAAGCTCGACGACGGCGGCCAAGGTGTGATGGTCCGATGAAATCTCACCCGCCGCTCGGGCAGACAGGAGCAACAACGCGGGTCTCAGCATTTTTCCACGGTAGGTCCGAACCGTTCCGCAAAGGTCGTTGATAAAAGCAAGGTCGCCGGCCAATTCGTCGTCAAAGACGCGCTGCACATGAGAAAGGTCCGCGCGAATCGGAGCGTAGAGCGAGGACAATGAAAGAGTGGTTCCGGTCATGTTCATACGTTCTATTCGCCAAAACCCTTACCCGCCCGCACCCAGTCATGGTGATGCAACGCAGCGATTGTAACGACTCAAACCAGCCGGTCCAGAAACTTTCAAACCTTTTGAAAACAACGGAAAAGCGGCGATCGGCCCGGGAGTTCGGTGAAAGGACGACGAACGTTCAGGAGGGCTACCGGCGATGATAATCGCCGCTTTTTCCACCGGTTTTCATGTCGAGTTGAAAGGGGCCCAAAACGATTCCTTTATCCGCCGATTTGGCCATGTCGTAAATCGTGAGGGCGGCCGCGCAAACGCCGGTGAGGGCTTCCATTTCGACACCCGTCCTGGCGGTGGCTTTAGCGGTACAGTCAATTCGCAGCACTTCGGGGGAAGCTCTTTCAAAGGCGATTTGAATCCAGTCCAGTGGCAGGGGGTGACACAGGGGAATCCACTCGTGGGTTCTCTTGGCGGCGGTGATTCCGGCGATCCGCGCGGTGCTCAACGCATCACCCTTGGGAAGTTCGCCGCTCAGCAACTCATCGAGCACCGTGGAATCCATGCGTACGATTCCAGAGGCTTTGGCCACGCGGAGAGTCGCCGGTTTTCCGCCGACGTCGACCATGTTGGCCTCTCCGTCGGGACCGATGTGACTCAACGACGGTTGTCCGGATGACACGAGATATCACTCCGGAGCGACGAGGTTTTCCATTCCCATGTCTTCACGACGACCGGCATCGCCGCCGGCGTTAAAGGCCACGATCTGAACCCTCGGGTCGACGAGGAACAGGTAATACAGCTCGTAATCCCCCTTGAGATGGTCATCCCTGATCTTACTGAATTTTCCCAATTGACCGATGGAACCGGTCCTTTCCTTGAAATACTGAACTTCGACGACCTGTCGACCCTCGACGTCGGCGATGGCATACTTGCCGATGACTTCGTGCGCGGTGCCGTTGGCATCGAGCACAGAGAAATTTTGCAGCGTTTCCATGGCGAAGCTTTTGGCTTTTCCCAACGTGCTGCGCGCTTTTACCGATTCGACGTTGAGTTGCAAAAGCCGTTTGTCCTCGGGGACGTCAAAGCGTTTGACGGTCTCATTTTTTCCGCCTTCTTGTTCATCGACGAATCCGATCAAGTGCCCGCTGGTCATTTTCCCTCGGCGGATTTCACAGTCCTTCTGTTTTTGATAGGCACGGAGCTCGATCGGAAGATCCTCTCCGAACAACGATTTTCCCCGGCGGACCGCATATCGCCGCAGAGCGCCGCCCGTGGGAGGAGTGGAAGACGTCGACGGTTGAGGCGGCGCGGCGGCCTGTTCACCGCTGGGGTTCGTCTTTGGTACTTCTTGCGGGGAAGAAGGTGGTTTGGGCGCGTCGAAGGAGACGGCCACCCGAGCCCCTCGCTTGTATTCCAAGTAGTCCGGTTTGAATCCTTTCGGAATTTCGAAGACGATCTCTACTTGCCCGTCGTTGTCCCCACGAGGTACGAACGGCTGGTCCAGCAGGTGCCAATCGCCGAATCGGGTCTTCTGCACTTTGATGTGGCGATTCACCGGGTCCAGCGCGGCGGTCTCTGTTCGATTTTGTTGAATGGCCATGGCATGGAATTGCCTGGTTGACTGTTCGGGGTCTCGGCCTACCAACCGAAATTGTCGCAAAGTGAACGCATGGGACTTTCGGGCATCCAAAGCCTCCTTTTTCAATTGGACGCGAACCATTCGAAATTCATGACCCGCTTGTGGGGAGATCGGTTCATAGGTGTTGCCCGATTCTTGGGGTTGGTTTCCACGGCGTCCGGTGGGGGCTTCGCCCGGGGTTTCTCGGTAGACAAACGGAACGAAATCGCTGGTGACGAATCCTACGGAGCCAGGCTTGGCATACCGTGACACCTCCGAACTGGCCATATTCAACCAGGCGTTGGCGGTGACAAGATCAGGGTTGTCGCCCTTTAAGCTACGCGACCCGCTGAAGACGCCATCCGACAATTGCGCGCAAAACCCCACCGCAAATCGATCCGGGGTCAAGATCAGTTCACGAATCGGGGCATCCACGATCGGCGGGGTGGGATCTGGATCGTCCGGATTTACCTTGACCTTGGCGGGAAAATCGCCACGGGCGAAACCCAAAACCGATGTTCCATGGGGAATCCACAGAATGGCATTGGCGGCCACGCCCATGGTGGTCGCGCCGGTGACCAGCCCACACAATCCGCCGCCGAATCGATCCACCCAAGAAGCGACCAAGCCGGAGCGCCGAATCGTGCGGTCCGAAATAAGCCGGAGAATGAGCAGGGGGACGCCGAAAAGAAGGGCGAGAGAAATGGACATCGCATAGTTCGAAAGTTGGACGAACGTAATCGGGGCAATCCATTGGACGGCTACCCATTCATACCAACCGAAAGCCGCCGCGGCACAACAGACAGTGAGAACGGCCATGATCAGGGCGCTAAACAACCCCTGAGTGGCTTGGAGCATGGCAATGGCCAACACAGCCAGGATCAGAACCAACGAAAACAACATGGCGAGGACTCCGGTGCTTCCTAGTTCTCTCCCTCGACCTTTAACGCCCGCAGAATTTCATTCATACTCGTGGTTCCGTCAATGACCTTGAGCAGACCTTCTTCTTGTAGGTAGTACATCCGATTCTTTCGGCATTGGCTCTTGATCCTGTTGATCGGCGCTCCTTCGGCAATCAACTGGCTGACCGGTTCATCCACGACCAACAATTCAAAGACCGCCGTGCGACCCACGTACCCGCTTCCTTGACAGGCCGTGCAAATGATCGGGTTGCCTTTTTTGTCGACGGCGGGTTCGGTCGGGGGACGATAAAACTGTTCGATCTTGTCGGCGGGTAAGTTGAGCTTTTTCAAAGTAGGCGCATCCGGTTTGTACGCTTCTCGACACTGTTGACAAAGCATGCGAATGAGCCGTTGATGCACCACGCAAATGAGGGCCTTGGCGCAGAGCTTGGTGTCATCGACAAACGCGCCGAACTTGGCCAAAGCATCAAACGAATCTTTGGCAAGCAGACCCATGTATATTTTTCGGTCCTCGGCGGCGGCCCGGGCCGAGATTTGAGCCGTTTCACGATCCTCGCATTCACCGACCAAAACGATGTCGGGCTCTCTCCTCAGCATGGACTGCAACATGCGCGCGAAGTTGACGTCGGTGTTGCCGCCTTCGAAGATCCGTTGGGTGATGTTGTCGAGGTCGACGAGCTTACGCCGTTCTAAGGTATGGATGTTCTGAATGTAGGCGTCGTGGGTGCGAAGAATCGCATATTGTGTACTCGTCATTCCGCTTTGGGGCGCGGAACTCATCAGGACCAACCCATGAGCTTTTCCCAAAACACCCTTTAATGCTTCCAACCGTTGCGGAGCCAATCCGAGCTCGGCGAGCCGGCGCAGGACCGGTCCACTTTGAATTCGCAATCGAAGTTTTTCGCCGGCGGTCGTACCCGACGTATGCACTTCGGTATACCCAATATCGCCGTTGTGGCTGAGCAAAGCGGCTTGGATTCGGCCGGTCTGCGGTCGGCGAATCTCTTCGACGTTTAATCCGGCCAGTCGTTTCAAGTAACGGACAACCCGCACACCCTGTTCCGCCGGAACTCCGTCCGGTCGTTCACCGGCTACGCCGTCGATCCGATACAACAGCCTGTATTTTTCCTTCCCCGGAACGATCTCGGCATCGGAAACGCGGCGCCAAAGCAGATCATGCAGAAAATCCTGGGTGGCTTCGTAATCCTTGGCGGCATCGGTTTCGGTGGGAAATCCGTGAAATTTTCCGGTAGAATCAGCGAGGCGAACACGCTGCCCCTTGTCCTGTACTTCACTCTTCTTCTCTCCGCCGCTGACAAGACTACGGAAATGGTCACCGGTCAATACCCGTGCGGCGGGAACGACGCGCCCGTTTCGATGGACCACATAAGCCAGGAGAGATCCGCCCGCTAAGACCAGCCAGAACCCGATCCCCACCCAGAAGAGAATTCCGCTCCACGGAGGGACCAGCAACCCGATGAACGCAACCAACCCCCCGGAGAGCACGATCAGGTTCCAATGCTCTCGTTTCGTTTTGACGACGTTGGTATCCCGATCCACCCACTCCGCAGCAAAGGCCCAACCGAAAAGCAGGGCTACAGCCGCCCCAATTTTGAATAGACTGGTGTACCCTCCCCCTTCGGGGACCGCCGCGAGAAAAATGGATACGTCGGAAAAGGCCATGAAAAATGGAGTCTCGTTGTCCTAGCCAATAATCCCGCCAGCCATCACCGAAATCCCCTTGAGTCGCATTTTCAACTCATCGGGATTGGGGGCCACGGTATACGCGGTCTTGACCGAGATCAACTCGGCCTCGACCAGTCGCCGTAGCGACTCCGTAAAATCAATCATCCCTTCCAAATGAAATGATCGCAAGGCGTTGCTGATCTCGTTATCCCGCGCATCCCCGATCATCTTGCGAATCGTACTGTTGCAGATCATCACCTCGCAACAGGGGACGCGGGGAATGTCGGGATGAATCCCCGGAAGAAGTTTCAGGCACACGACGGCCTGAAGATTAAACACCAGCGAAGATCGAACCAGCGCCCGACCATCTTCCGGGAAGAGCTCCAGAATTCGGGCGATGGTGCTCGAGGCGGTAGAGGCGTGAATCGTCCCGAAAACGAGGTGCCCGGTTTCCGCAGCGGCCAGCGCCGCTCCGAAGGTCTCTTCATCGCGCAATTCGCCGATCAGAATAACGTCCGGGTCCTCACGCATCAGATATTTCAGGGCGTTGTGAAAATCATCCACATCCAGTCCGATTTCGCGCTGGTTGACGAAGGCCTTCTTGTCGTCGTACAGGAACTCGATGGGGTCCTCAAGTGTCACGATATGGCACGCGCGAGTCTGGTTGATTTGTTCGAGCATCGCCGCAATGGTGGTGCTTTTCCCGCTGCCGGTGATCCCCGCAAGAAGGACCAAGCCTTGATGATACTCCGTGAGTTTCGCCAAACCGGGCGGAAGATTCAGTTCCTCAAAATTACGAATGAGCCGTTGAATTCGCCGAGCCGCGACCGAGGACTTCCCCCGTTGCCGAAAAATGTTGATGCGAAACCGGTCGCCCTCTTGAAGCTGATAGGCGAAGTCCATCGACCCCAGCTCTTGATACTTGGCCACCTGGGTTTCGGTCATGATCTGAAACATCATGGCCTCGATTTCGTCGTTGGGAATCGGAGTCGAGTCAATATTGCGAATGGCGCCCTTCAAGCGAAACTTGGCCGGCGAATCGGCCTTCAAGTGAAGGTCGGATGCTTGATGCTTACACATCGCCCGAAAGTATTTATCAATTTTGACCGACGGTTTTACCGTCACGGAGGAACGAGCACCGTCATCCTCTATGTTGCTTGGTGGAGTATTGGGCTCTTGCACGCGCTTCCAGGCCTCTTCAATCCGTCGAAAAACCGTTTCTTAGCTCCCCGACGCCGACAAATCGGAGTGGGCAGAGTTCACAAGTTCATCATTCTCCGCGGAGCGACACCCTTCGCAAAGGATAGTGCCGATAATATTCGCAGACAGGCGATTCTAGCACCTCGAAAGCTCCGATCAAGCTGCTGAATGACAAAACGCAATTGGGCCTTTTCTTAACCCTTCGATTCCTGGCCAAATGACATTACCTAAACTTCCAAGTTTGGTTGCCGCACTCTAGGTTTCAGGGAATCGGTTTTTCGCGGTCGACGGTTGCGAACGCGCTACGGTACCGGTATCTAAGCGGGCATGACCACGTTTCAGAGGTACCGGGAGAAGGCCATGTCGGCGATTCTCTTGGGATGTGGGCTGCTTTCCATAGGGGTGACCGTCGCCATTATCGTGATTTTGGCATGGGAGTCTTGGGGGTTTTTTCAAGAAGTCTCCCCATTGGAATTTGCCTTCGGGACAAGGTGGTCCCCGATTCTGGAGCCGCGTTCGTTTGGGGTTCTCCCTCTTGTTTGTGGAACGTTTCTGGTGGCTGCCGGAGCACTCGTGGTGGCTGTGCCGATCGGTTTGGGCGCTGCACTTTATCTGAGTGAATATGCACCATCATCGTTGCGCGCGGTCGCAAAACCGGTTTTGGAAATTCTGGCCGGTGTTCCGACCGTCGTGTTCGGATATTTTGCACTCACGTTTATCACGCCTTATGTGCTTCGTCCCTTGGTACCGCAAACGGAAGTGTTTAATGCATTAAGTGGGGCCTTGGTGGTGGGAATCATGATCGTACCCACCATTTGTTCACTTTGTGATGATGCCTTCCGATCCGTTCCACGATCGTTGCGCGAGGCGTCTTTTGCCTTGGCGGCCACGCGAATGGAAACCTCTCTTCGTGTTGTATTGCCCGCGGCATTTTCGGGTGTAGTGGCCTCGGTGCTTTTGGGGCTCGGTCGAGCGGTGGGCGAAACCATGGCGGTGACGTTGGCGGCAGGGATGACCCCAAAGCTCACGCTGAATCCGCTCGTGAGTATTCAGACGATGACCAGTTACATTGTTCAGGTCTGTTTTGGGGATACGCCGGCTGGTTCGACGGTCTATCAAACCATCTTCGGCGTTGGCATGATGCTGTTCCTCATTACCCTCTTGATCAATGTCATCGCTCAACGTGTGATGCGCCGCTTTCGGGAGGCTTATGATTGAATCCTGACGCGTCTCATTTTGGGTCCTCTATTGCGGCACGCCGATTCTGGTCGGGGTGCTTTACGTTGGTGTGTGGATTGACCACTCTAGTCGGCGGAATCATTCTCCTTGCCTTGGTGATTCAAGTGGTACGAGAGGGTTGGCCCGCTCTCTCCTTGAAGCTCTTCACGAAATTCCCTTCGGTCTTGGACCCAGAAAACGCGGGAGTCAAAAGCGCGCTTTTTGGTACCCTTTGGTTGGTCACGCTGACGGCTGCGTTTTCGATTCCCCTGGGGTTGGGTGCGGCCATTTACTTGGAGGAATACGCCGCCAAAACGCGACTCACGAGATGGATTGAACTCAATATTGCCAACCTTGCCGGCGTGCCTTCCGTGGTATACGGATTGCTCGGACTCACGGTTTTTGTAAGAACGCTCGGTTTTGGACGGAGCATCCTGGCCGGTGCGTTGACGTTGAGTCTGGTCGTTTTGCCGGTGATGATCATCGCCAGTCGCGAGGCGATCGCCGCCGTGCCCGCATCCTTGCGGTCCGCGGCCTTTGCTCTTGGTGCCACCCGCTGGCAGACCATTCGCGCACAGGTCCTTCCGGTGGCCTTACCGGGAATACTAACCGGGGCCATTCTGGGATTGTCGCGTGCGATCGGCGAAGCGGCCCCGTTGATCGTGATCGGAGCTTTGGCCTTTGTCGCTCATGTTCCCAGTGGTCCCATGGATCAGTTTACGGCTCTTCCGATTCAGATATTCAATTGGTGTGAAGATCCCGGGCAAGAGTTTCATCGATTGGCGGCGGCAGCGATTGTCGTTCTCCTGGGAGTTCTTATTCCGCTCAATGCGGTAGCGATCGGAGTGCGGGCGTGGTATCAAAGCTCGAAGAAGGTACTGTAGGTCGTGCCCGTTTGGACCCGGAGAATTGCGACCCGCGGTTTTTCAAAGGGGTTCAGCCCAACGGGGACTTTCAGGGTCCAACGGCTGTAGCGGGAGTCCTGAGGCCAACGATGTCGCCGGTCATACGCGCGGAATCACTCACCATTCGTTACGGCAGCTTTGAGGCGGTCCGGCGGGTTACACTGGACATTTCGGAACGCGAAGTCACCGCAATTATCGGACCATCTGGTTGCGGGAAGAGCACCTTGCTGCGCGCGATCAATCGCATGAATGACTTGGTGGTCGGGGCATCGGTTGAAGGGAAGCTCTTATATCGCGGAAAGGACATTTATGGCCCGCAATGTGATCCGGTAGACCTTCGGAGAAAAATAGGGATGGTTTTTCAGAAACCGAACCCCTTTCCCAAGTCCATTTACAAGAATGTGGCTTGGGGGGCGTCGATCAATGGGTATCGCGGAAACCTTTTTGACTTGGTGGAGCGATCGCTGCGGCAGGCGGCGTTGTGGGAGGAAGTGAAAGACAAACTTCACCAAAATGCGCTGAACCTTTCCGGCGGACAGCAGCAGCGCCTTTGCATCGCCCGGGCCATTGCCTTGGAACCCGAAGTGTTGCTCATGGACGAACCCTGTTCCGCGCTTGATCCGATAGCTACGGCAAGAATTGAAAACTTGATCGACGAGCTTCGGGCCCGCTATACGCTCATTCTGGTCACGCACAACATGCAGCAAGCCGCCCGTGTTTCACAACAAACGGCCTTCATGTATATGGGGGAACTGATCGAAATGGATGCCACCGACACGATTTTTACTCGGCCTAGCAAGCCCAAGACCCAAGATTACATCACCGGACGATTCGGATAAGTTTATGACGACCCACTTTGTGAATTTATTGGATGAATTGCGACGACGATCGCTTCGAATGGCCGGGCTCGTGGAGGATATGCTCCAGGAAGCGTGCGACGCCATTTTCGCGGGAGACGAAGCCCTAGCGACTCGAGTTGTGGCTCGGGATCAGGATGTGGACACCGCGGAGGTTCAAGTGGAATCCGAGGTCATTCGGTTGCTTGCTCTGTATCAACCGGTGGGATCGGATTTGCGGCTACTTTGCACCATTCTCAAGGTGAATAACGACCTGGAACGTGTGGCCGATTGCACCGTCAATATCGGTGAGCGCGTTCGTCACCTAAGCCGAGCGGTCGGCGTTCCCAAGAACCAGTACCTCAAGCAACTAGCGACCCTATCACGCCAGGTCTTGCGCGATTCGGTCCAAGCCTATGCATCCGAGAATTCCGAGGATGCGTCAAGAGTCTTGAGCATGGACGACGCCGTCGATGCCTTGTATGGTCAGTTCGTCAAGGACTTGGTTTCGCAAACTCCCACAACGCCCGATGAGATGGCTTCGCAATTGGACGTTCTCTCCATTGCCAAAAACCTGGAGCGAATCGCGGACCATGCCACCAACGTGGCCGAAGACGTGATATTTCTTTCGACGGGAAAAATAGTTCGACACCAAGCCAGTTTTCGGGGGAAAGGGCCATGAGATTGAATTCTTGCGTTTCCGCCATTGAGGTCGTGGCCGACTCCATTGTGAATGAATAGACCGTCCTGTTGCGAAGGAATTGAAACACAAAGGATTCAATGATGCCACTTTGGCCTTGGATGGAACGAACGTTCAGCTTTGACTTTCCAGTCACGAAGTTTCCCGATCTTCTGGAACGGGTGCGAGGTACACCGGCTCGAGTAGAAGAAATGGTTCGCGGGGTGCCCTCGTCGAACCTAACGCGTCGCCAGAATAACCAAGGCTGGTCCATTCAAGAAAACATTGGGCATTTGCTTGACCTGGGTTATCTGCCCATGCAACGCCTCGACGAAATCCTTGCAGGTAACCCAATACTCGTGGCTGCGGACATGTCGAATCGGAAGACCCACGAAGCCGACCACAATCAAAAAAAGATCGAAACGTTGCTTTCCACATTTCGCCGCGATCGCGCCGAATTGGTGGCGAGATTCGAATCCCTACCTCAATCCGATTGGGGGAAATCCTCGCATCACCCCCGACTTAAGAAACCGATGCGCGTCGTCGACATCGCTTATTTTGATTCCGAACACGACGACTACCATGTGGCTCGGATGCGAGAGTCGCTCAAGGCGTTTGCTTGATCGTTATCGGGCCGA
>JBBTCX010000213.1:0-3176 GCA_038043045.1 Planctomycetota bacterium
GTATGACATTAACTATCCGGGAAATGCGGATTCGTGGGGGCCGGAGCGCGTACTTCGGGCGGAGGTTATTGTGTGGCTTTGCACGGACAAGAAGGCCAAGGAGCTGGTGACACACAAGGGCATTCAAATCTGGGGTGCGCGGGTGGATAATGAGTTGGACCTCCTCGATGCCTCCATTCCATTTTCTTTGACTCTGCTCAGATGCCGACTAGCTCGCCGCACGCGATTCATCTATGCTCATGTGAGTGCTCTCATCCTTGAAGCGTCGCACATAGTGACCTTAGAGGGCGACGGGCTTCACGTGGACAATGACGTGTTTCTCCGCAAAGGCTTCAATGCAAAGGGGTTCGTGCGCTTATTGGGTGCCAGAATCGAAGGAGATCTTGATTGTAGAGGCGGAAGGTTTCTTAACGACTGCACGAATGGATTAGCCTCGCTTGATGTATACGGTGCGAAAATAACCGGTGATTTTCGCTTAGATGGATTCAAGGCAGAGGGACTTGTCTCCTTGAATGGTGCCGAGATCGGAGGAAAACTGGATTGTAGTGGGGCCAAGTTCCTGTACGCGGACGAATCGGTCGCTCTGAACGCCGTTGGAGTGAAGATCAAAGGCTCTGTATATTTTCACAACCAAGCCGAAATACATGCGACAGCGAACTTTATGGGCGCCCAGGTCGATGGGTATTTTCTTTGGCATGATTTGATACGACACGACAGGACTGGGCTGTGGTTGCAATCGGCGCATGTGGGGACGTTGTGGGATGATAAAGAGAGTTGGCCTGGGGCGGGGAAACTGAAGCTGGATGGGTTTACGTATGATCGAATTCATGAGGATGCGCCGTTGAGCGCGAGTGAGCGGTTGAAGTGGTTGCAGTTGGATCAGCCGGTGGCGGGGGATGAGATAGAGTCCCCCACCTCCAAAGGAGATGGCGCACCCAATCCACGCAACGCCACTCAGAACAGGACCACTGCTCACAGAGCAGTGGCACCCGAGAAAAGGAAGTTTAATCCGCAGCCGTATGAGCAATTGGCGAGTGTGTTGAAGAAGCAGGGGCATGTGGAGGATGCAAAGGATATTCTTGTCGGCAAAGAGCAAGATCGGGCGGCGCATGAATTGAGGATCGTTGGAAATGAGGAGTGGAAGGATAAGACCTGGAAACGATTTCGAGGGGGCGTGCATTGGATTCTCGGAGTGACGGTGGATTACGGGTATCGGCCTATGAAGGCGTTGCGGTGGGCGCTGGGGGTTTCGGTGTTGGGGTGGATGTTGTTTAAGTTGGGGCAGATTCTGGGGGTGATGACGCCGGTGAATGAGAAGGCCTATGTGCAAACGAAGGAAACGGACTGGTCGCGGGTTCGAAGGCGGTTCTTGCTTGGGAAGCGGCGGGATGTTGAAACTCCGACGAAATCGCCCCGTGAGATTTCGCCGGACTATCCGAAGTTCAGGGCGTGGGTGTATTCGATCGATGAATTCGCTCCGCTGGTCAATCTGCGGCAGGGGGATTATTGGATTCCGAATTTGAATCGGGATGTTTGGGCGATTAAAGGTTGGCGGGGGAGGTTTGTTCGAACCTATGGCCGGTTCTTGCGATTCTATCTCACGTGTCATATCGCGTCGGGCTGGATTCTGAGCACATTGCTCCTGGCCGGACTTACGGGACTTGTGCAACGATGAGGGGCGAGTCAGAAGATCTCGGTTTACCACAGATGCAGGATTCAAGGAGCAGATAGAAATGGAATCCCTGCGTCAGAACCAACCGCGCCTAAAAGTCGGCTGCGTTTCGCTTTCTGTTTCCGACAGCCGCATATTGCTTATCGAAATCCTCATACCAGTCCGGCTCCGGTTCACAGTCCCCTCCATTCGCGGCGGTTTCGATGGCCGCTGCCAGTCCCGCCGCGCAATCCAACGGCACGACGAAGAATCGTGGTGAGGGGTACCAACACCCTTTGGTCCGATGCTTGTTAAACGTCCGAAGTCGGACCCACGTTCGCCCGGCGTGCTGGCGACGAAAAACGAGCACCGAGCGCCAATTCCCCCACGGCACAGCCGCGACCAACTCGTCGGTGGTCTCAAGAATTGAATGGGCTTTGGTCGGGCGACGCGATCGTGCAACCAGAGTCCCATCGGGTTCAACACCAGGTTCCCTTGCCAATTGCGTCGATAGGTCCATTTTCATATTTCACACACACATTCCCGAATTTCCACTCCGTTACGTTTCTCCTCACGCACGCACGCGCGGGGAAAACTACACGATCCGGGGCCACAAATCCTAGTTCTTGATCTCCGCTGCCCCATCCCCAAATATCCGGCGCATTATCATATCATTAGCCTCTTTTTCCTCTTCGTCGCTCAAATCATCACCCTCGAACGCCGATTTTCGCGGCCTCCTGTCGCCGGGGCTAAGCCGCTTCGACCAGACGATATTCCAGAAATCACGGCGCATAGCCTGGTCAGCTCTTAAATCCGTAAACATGTTGATTGCCGACAAACTCGGTGCCTTGGCCACGTCGGGATCGGGACGGTGAAGATTGGACGCCACCCAACTGATTTCATCGCTGATATGCGCATGGGCCGGAAGCTGACCCTCCACCTTTCTTATTTCTTCTCGGAGACTATCACCATCCGCTGCGTCACGTCCGCCGAAGCGATCGGTGAACTGTGCGTGAATTCGCCGCAAGGATTCAACGCCAAGACCGGATTCGATCGGTCCGCGTTCGTCCAATTGGGCAGCGTTGCGGCAATGCTCACCAAGCTCCGCCGTCGCCAGCAATAGCCGATTCGCCGCTTGATAGACGCTCACCCAAGGAGACCATGTCCCGCCATTGGCCGGGGCTTGCTTATGAATCGCCGGGGTGGCCTCATCAAACTGTTGATAAAGCGCCAGCGCGGATCGCTCTAACTCCGCAACTTTCCGCGCCGTTCCTTTTGGTCTTCCCGGCATGACTCGCCTCCATTCAAAGCAATCCGTCCCACCGAACGCAGCAGATTGTAGCCAATTCGCCTTGCCACTTCACCCAGTTCCATCGCCATTTACGGTGTGTCCGTTACGTGTCACGTCGTATGCGCGGGCGAGATGCTGAGTGCAATCTAAGGTTGTCGAGCTAACCTAAACCAAGCTTCGCACTGCCACGTATCCTCTCTCTCGCGCCCGCGCGCCTGAGAAACGCAGGAGCAC
>JBBTCX010000214.1:0-20226 GCA_038043045.1 Planctomycetota bacterium
GATGCTCCGGAAACTGAAACCATGCGCATAACAGTGGTTTTCATACACGTTCTTATTACCACGGGTCGGCCCATTTACACAATGCCATACGGGGGAAAAATCGCCCAGTAGGGTAGCTGAACTACTTCCCGGCCCGTTTATACGTCGCATCCATGAACGGCATCCAGCTCTTTCCGTCTTGCGAATGTTCAAGTTTAAAGGTGTAAGAGTCTTTCCCGACGAACTCATACGTATACCGACCGTGGCCCATTTCATGTTTGCTCTGAAACGACAGCCGATTGCCCTCCCAGGTGCCCACCGCCGGAGCTCCGGGATCGCAGCCCATAGAGTCGAACCAGTGCATGGTGAAGTATTTTTTGAACCCGTCCCATCCGTACACGCCGTGTCCGCGATAAGAAACTTTTCCGTCCTTTTCCTGGACGTAATCCGTTACAAGAAAAAATCCGTCCAAGTCCATTTTTGTAACCACTCGACTCTTCGCCTTGGTCGTATCCGGACACCACGGTGACGGGTGCATGGTCTCTTCGCCGGACCAGTTCCCGACCATCGTTTCGAGTTTCTTATGGTGTTCGTTAGGTTTTCCCATTTCCATGTGTCATTCTCCTTCGGCTGGTAAAACGGTTCAGATTCCGCATTGGAAATCCAAACCAAGGTATCCCTAAGCCCATAGGTTCGCAACGCCACTTCACAAAGGAGCGACCGGGATCCAAACTCCCGGCGCCGTGACTTGACCGCTTGTCTTAACCACAAAAAAGCAGCCCTTGAGAAGTTTTGCCTATAGTGCATACGCAATTAACGATGGTGGACAGATCGTCGGATCGGCGACGATCGTCGGAAATGAGCGCGCGTTCCTCTGGCAGAATGGGCAGATCCAATACTTGGGTCCTCTGAGGGGAGGACCGTCGGCCATTGCGTAGGACATTAACGAGCAGGGAGTAATCGGTGGAAGTTAGGCTTGAAACCCACGGCTCGGTGATTGTTGAGCGTCTAAATTCAAAGTGAACATATTGTCCAAACAGCGATAACTTGGCAGCTGTTTACATGCTACTTGTGGCGAATCGGATTGGCGGCTACCCAGTCCCTTGGGATTGAGATGAAACAGATGATTCCAAGTAGTTGACGATTCTGGGTTGAACTCGAAGTAGTTATTTGGACGTTGCTTCGAGGCGGGCGATAGTTGTGGAGTTATCGATCGAGAGCATGGTCAACTCACCGTCGGATTTGCGAAGCGTGAGACGTTTTAGCCAAAGGCGATCGTTTTTGCCATGTGCGAACCAACTTCCGGTGGGTTTGTCTTCCCAGGATTCAACGGTGCCAATCGTTTCCGCTTCGATCGGATGGGTGGACATGTCCACCTTTTGGAGAACGCACACCGGAGTCCCAGGCGGGAATTGATCTTCAAGCATGGATATCTGTTACATCATTTTTTCAATATAGGCAACCGGCCCCACTTCGTCGTATGGGTCCTTGCTACGATTTAATCGGAAGCTTGACGCTGGGGGAGGTCTGGCGTGAAATGACTTTTTTGGCGCTTTGTTCTTGGGACATGCGCTGTCAGGGCGGGTCGAAAGGGAGATTCCGTTTTGTTATTGAAGAGAAATTTAGCTGCCTTCGTATTCATGACCATGGCGGCGGGGAGCAGCCTGGCGGCCGGTCTTTTGGACGAGGGGCAATGTTCCCAACTGGGACTGACTAGGCATTGGGAAGCTCGGCTGCCGTTGAATTCCGGGGAGACGGTGCGGGAGGCGTTTCTTGTCGAAGACGTTTTATACGTAACGTCAACAAGTGGCGCTGTTTTTTCCGTCACGGCCGACACAGGGTTGATTCGCTGGGTGGTGCCGCTGACGGAACCTGGGTATGCGATTCAAAAGCCCGCCCATTTGTTGAGCGCGAATGGAATGACGATGGTTGCGATCGTGACGTCACCCGCGATTTATGTTCTCGATCGGTTCACAGGAGCGGAAATTCAACGAATTCCGAATTCTTTTGGAGTTTCGGCTTCGACGATCGGTTTTGGTCACGCGTTGTTTCTTGGCGGTACGGATAGTCTGTTTCGCGCAATGTTGGTGGGTGGGTCGCCGGAGTTGGGCAATGTAGAGCTTTGGCAGGTGGGGACGGCTGGGCCGGTGGTAACGGCGCCACTTTTTCTTCGGAATCGCTTGATCGCATTCGCCTCTAAAGGAGGTGTAGTGTATTCCTGCGATGGGACCAATAAGTCCTTGCAATGGTCAAAGCAATTGAACGGAGAAATCGTGGCCGATCCCGCTGCGGACGAAGGGGGGATTTACGTCGCGTGCCAAGATCGATCGTTGTATCGGCTGGATCAACGACGCGGGAACATTTTCTGGCGAACGCGATTACCGAATCCGTTGACCGATGCGCCCGTGGTAAGTGCTCATACGGTCTATCAGTTTTGCGCGAATCATGGGTTGGTGGCCTTGGATGCGGATACTGGGAAGATGAAATGGAGAAACGAGAATGGGCGTCAATTTGTGGCCCATTCACAGGATCGGGATGTTCTTTTCACGTCGAACTTTGAACTCCAAACCGTTGAACACAAGACAGGAAAGGTGTGGGCGGCTGTTACGATGGATCGGGACGTGTCGACGGTATCCAACGTTCAAGAGGGAGCGGTGTTTGTCGTAAAGAGTGACGGGGTTGTGGTTTGCGCCCGGATGGAAAATTCACCGTACCTTCGTCTGCAACAGGTGACCGCCGCTCGTAAGAAGCTGAATGAAGCTCCTGGCGTTGCAGATTCGGCTCAGGAGATGATTGTCGAGCAAGCGGTTGAGGCCGATGGAGATTCGGATCCGCTGCGAAGTCGACGCGACCCAAGACCGTAGGCGTTGAATGCGATCACGCCTGAATGACAAGAGTGAGCCATGTTGGGTCGATGCTCCGACCTATCACTGCCAGTAAGTGGCACCCAGGCGAAACTACGGATGAGTGATCGCGTTCAGATTCGGCGGGCGATCATCAGCGTGTATGACAAGACGGGATTGGCTGAGTTTGTTCGGGCGCTGATTCACGAGTTCGAGTTTCAAATCCTATCGACCGGCGGAACGAAAAGCACCTTGGAACAAGCCGGAATCGACGTGATGCCCGTCGAGCGAATCACGGGATTTCCCGAATTGCTCGATGGTCGGGTGAAGACGCTGCACCCGCGAATTCATGCGGGAATTCTGGCGGACCGTAACAACCCGGAGCACCTACGACAGCTTCAAGAACAGGGAATCGATCCCATCGACATGGTGGTGATCGGGTTGTATCCGTTTGAGAAGACCGCGACGGATACCGCGTGCGATTTTTCGACCGCAATGGAAATGATCGACATCGGCGGGCCTTGCCTGTTGCGGGCGGCGGCGAAGAATCACCGATTCGTTTGGCCGGTGGTGGTGGATCATCCCGACGAATATGCGAGGGTGCTGGAGGTAATACGCCGCAAAGATGAAGTCGGAATGGAGGTCGCGCGGCGAGAATTCGCGGCGCGGGCGTTTGCGATCACGTCAAATTACGATCGGGCGATTCAAGGTTATTTGTCGCGCGAAGTGCCAACGACTGTCACTTTCGGTTATTTCAAGGGCGAGTCGCCTTGGCCGAATGAAATCGGGTTCACGGGCACATTGGACCGAGTGCTGGCGTACGGGGAAAATCCACATCAACCAGCGGCGCGGTATCGGGTCAAAGTTGGATCCGCTTGGATAACACCCGTGGGGGAAGAGAGTTCGCCGCGGGAAGTTTCGTACAACAACTGCTTGGACGCGGACGCGGCCTGGGGGTTGTGCCAAGAATTGGTGAACGCGGATGCGGCGAGGCAGCGACAAGCGTGCGTTTTTGTGAAGCACAATAATCCTTGCGGAGTGGGTTTGGCCGATCAAGCGGTTGAGGCATATCGGCGAGCGTATCTGGGCGATGTGAACGCGGCCATGGGCGGGGTGTTAGCTTGTGGGTTCGGTGTTGACACCGACTTTGCGACGATGGTCATGGAGAGTTTTGGTCGGTGGGGTCGAGAGCGCGGGGGGGGCGGGTTCTTTTTGGATGTTTGGTTGGCCCCTTCCTTTTCGGCGGAGGCGGTTGCGGCCATTCGGCGATTGAAGAAATGGGGCGAGCGGACGAGGATTCTTGCGGTGGAATCCACCGGGGATTCGGGTGCGGTGACGTTGCAAATTCGATCCGTGGCGGGTGGTTTGCTGGTGCAGGAGCCGGATCAGTTTGGATTGGATGAATCGCCTTGGCGGGTGGTGACAAAGCGTGTCCCTACTGAGGCGGAATATCAGGACCTTCGATTGGCTTGGTTGGTCTGTAAGCACACCAAGAGCAATGCGATTTCCATTTGCAAGGACGGGATGTTGCTGGGTAGTGGCGCGGGGCAGACTTCGAGGGTAATGAGTTGTCGGATCGCTCGGTGGTTGGCCGAGGAGAATGGTCACGGGGGTTTGCTTGCCGGATCCGCGGCTGCGTCGGATGCTTTTTTTCCGTTTGATGATGGACCGAAACTACTGATGGACGTTGGAGTATCGGCGTTGATTCAGCCGGGAGGATCGAAGCGAGATGAAGAGGTTGTTTCTGCCTGTGATTCGCGGGATGTCACCATGATTTTCACGGGGACGCGACATTTTCGACATTAGTGGGCGCGTGGAAACCGCCCGTCTGAGTTGGCTCGCAACTGCAACCGACTCGGATAGAATGCGAATAACGCATGGATGCTCGTAGGACGGAATGAGGCCTGATTGTGAAGCTGTATACGAAGCGCGGCGATGACGGAACGACGGGACTGTTTGGCGGCAAGAGCGTGGCCAAGAGTCATCCTCGCGTTGCGGCGTACGGAGATGTGGATGAGGCCAACGCCGTGATCGGCGCGGCGGTTTCGGTCTGTAAGGATTCCGAGACGATTGCGGCTTTGCGGCAGATTCAGGACGATCTTTTTGTGGTGGGCGCCGAGTTGGCTACGCCGCCGCCGGAAGTATCCAACGTTCAAACGACGGAGGTTCATATTTCGCGGCTGGAACAGTGGATCGACAAGGCTTCGGATGAGGTTCCACCGCTTCAGACTTTTATTCTTCCGGGTGGTACGCAATCCGCGGCTTTTCTTCACGTCGCTCGAACGGTGGTGAGACGTGCGGAGCGAAGCGTGGTGGAGCTTTCGCAAGTCGAAGTCGTTTCCAACTCGGTCATCGTTTACTTGAATCGATTGAGTGACTTGCTGTTTGCCATGGCGCGGCGGGAGAATTTCCGGGCGGGTAAGCCTGATGTGGCTTGGCATGCCAACCCCTCGGACGCTGATTCGGAAAACCGGTTGAAGACTTGATGCCGGCGCAAACTTTCACCCTTCTAGGCAAATTCTTCATGGATGAAAGCACGAAATGATGCAACCCGCTTCCGCACAAGAGCGCGAGACCCTTCAGCCTCTCCATGTGGTTTTGATCGGGTTGTCGATCGCAGTGGTGGGCGGAGCCTCGCTCTTGCTCAGTGCGGCGGAGTCGACGGAGCTGGTGGACGGGGCGATTCCTTGGCAAGAGGAGTCCGCGTTGCGGGCGGTCGTGCGGCTTCTGTGTTTGAACTATCAATTCGCAACGATTTACGCCGGAGACATCAAGAGCACGATTTTGGGGATCGGGGCCGGGCTGGCGTTGATTGTCGCGGGAATCGCTTGGGGTCGGAAAGCGTCAAACGAAGATGAAATGGCGGGCGAGATCACGGAACTTCCTGTTGAACGACGTGGGCTACTTCCTCTCACGCCTGTGTGCGCGGCGCAACTCTTGTCGATCCTTTATCTCCTGTGGTCGTTTGCGAGCAGTCGATGGTCCTCCGCGCCGGAATTGGCCACGGGGGCCAGCATCCTACTCGCGGTTTATTTCACTTGGTCTTTATGCATCGGCAGAGGGTTGAGCGCCGCGGCGGCGATCACGGCGGGTCGTTGGATCGTGGCGATCGCCGGTGTGACGGCCATCATCGCTCTTTGGTATTATTACGGTCGAAACCCGACGCTTCGGGCGAAGTTCCCTTTTGGCAATCCGACGTTCCTGAGCGCCGGTTTGCTCCTTGGCATTTTACTTTCATTGACGCTGGCGTGTGAGAGAATCGCGATGTTGTCCACATTGCGAAATTTGAAAAGTGTATTCATGTTGTTTCTGGCGATCGGGGTGGTCGCGGTCTGTGTTTGGACGATTGCATTGACGGATTCAAGAGGGCCGACGCTGGGTCTTGCCGTCGGGGTCTTGACCCTTCTTTTCTTGGCCCTTCGAGGACGATGGAAACTCGCCCCGATGTTGCTGGGCGTGGGGTTCGTCGTCGGCATTACGCTGTTTCTGTTTGCAAAAGCTGACGCGCCGTCTCCTACGGGACGATCGGAGACGTTTCGACTTCGTCTGTACTCTTGGACGTACGCATGGCAGATGTTCGCGGAAAAGCCCATCACCGGTCACGGGCAGGGAGGATACGTCTTAGGTGGTGATGCAAAGGCCGTGAAAGATGTGCTCCAAGATCCGTTGGTGTTCGATTCTCGCATCGCCCACGCACACAATGAATGGCTGGAGGTGATGGCCGACTTGGGAATCGTCGGAATCGCTTTGTTGGGGGCGTCGCTGATTCTCACTCTTCAGGCGGGGGTTTTAGAATTGCGCCGCATCGGTCGATCGAATGCGCGATGGACCGTGTTCGGACTGATCGGAGCGATGGTTGCGTTGATGGTCAGCGAGTGTGTCGGAGTGGGATTGCGTACCCCAGACGTTCCCGCATTGTTCTACACGGGGATGGGATTGCTCTGGGCGATGTCGTCGCGACGGGAACCGGGCTTGCTCGCTCGCCTGCAACGTAACCCGATCACGCGAGTTGGCGGGTCGGTGTTGCTGGTCTTCGGGGGCGTGGCGGCCATGCTCTCGATGCAGCAGGATTTTCTTGGTGCGAGAGCGTCGTTTCGCGTTAGACAAGACTTGAGAGAGGAGAAATTCGAACAGGCGGTGAAGGATGCTACGATGGCCATTGATCGTCTCAATCCGCAGCGAGCGCTGGAAAACTGGTACCACCTCGCCGAAGCCTACGCGAGTATCGGGAAGCAGTTTCATGACGTTGCCATGGAACGCGAGGCGAAAGCGCAGCAAAGCGAAATTCCCGACCCCATACTTCTGGAGCTTGCCCGAAGAGGACGACTCGACAGCGATCAATTTTGCCAGTCTGCCGGCGCGGCGTTGAAGGAGCTCGTCCATCGTTCGCCGGGTTATATCAACCACGGAATGATTGATTTCTGGACGCACTTGATCCAGTCCAACAACGCGCTGTCGCGGGGCAATCAGGCGGAAGCCACGCGATACCTCGACTCCGCGAGGGCCGCCGCCGAACGCGAACTATTTCGGCAACCTTTCGACCCGCAGGTTGCGCTGGCCTTTGCTCGGGCGCAAGCCGGCGGCGGCGAATTGCCGAGACTGATTGAAGCTCTAGCCCGACCGTTGCGTTACCATCGCGTGTCCGGCGGATATGCGCAGTTCTTGCAGGAACTTGCGTCACGATCCACGTTGTCCGAGTCTTTTATTGCATCGGCCATGACGTTCGATGTGGTTTCACCGAGTTCGGCCAATGAATTAGACGCTCTGGCATCTCAGACGAAATCACCGCGTGTCTCATGGGCTCCGGAGGCAAGGCGATTGGCGTCCGTCGTCTATTACAGCCAGGGAAACTATGAACAGGCCAAGAGGGCGGCGGAATCCGCCAGCGAAATCTATGATCGAATCGGGATCAGTCCAAGCATGGGGGCGGCAGCTTGTTTGGAGGAACTGGCGGATTACACGTTTGTGAACCAACCCCATGATGCTCAACAAGCCATCACATATGTCCTTCGGGCGATTTCCTACGCACCGCAATCCGAAGCTGGTCGTGCATTTCAGGCGGACGTAAAGCATCGCCTCATTGATTACCATTTGGCCGCCGGAGATGAATCTGCCGCAGAAAAACTCTTGCGAGAAACCGGACCCAAGAACGTTTCTGATGAAGCCGTGCAACAAGAACTCGGCGTTCGCTATCGTCAGATGACGCAGTCGCTGTTGCTTCAACGTCATGGCGAGGGTCTGATTCCCAAATCGGCGAAAGAGCTCTTGCCGGAAATGCAGGCGTGGGTACAACGGGCCATCGCCCTGAATCCGAGGGATGGGTTGGCGTGGTACTTGGCTTCGGATTTGGCGTTTCAAGAGGGGAATGACCAAGCGACTGTCCATCATCTTCGAGAATCGCTGCGTCTTGGGTTGCCGATCGAGGAGGCGATACAGTTTCTCTCCTTGGCGCGTGATCGTCGCCCCGACAGTGCTTCCCTGAATGAACTTTGGGAAGTCCTTCAATCCGTCCCTGCAAGAAATCCTTCAAATTTTAAGGAAACCGGAGAATCCAGAACAAATCGGACAGCCAATCCAAATGGGTGAATGGACCGGTAATTCAACAAGATTCGTGGTTCAGGGTGAAACGCCGATAACTCCATGAGGCAAGCGCGAACTTTGCCTGGAGGGGAGTTTGTCTTACAATAGGTTCGGCGCTGTCGCGGTCGATAGCATCCTCAAACGGGCGCGGGGTTTTTTGTTTATTTGATGCGGGTCCATCCTATGAAATCGGTTGAACATCGTCGCCTTCCTTCTGGGATCGAGCTTGGGGTTCTGCCGCTTCCGGAACGACACGTGGTCACCTTTCAAATCCGGTTGCTGACGGGGACCTGCGATGAACCGGAGTCGAAGTTGGGATTGGCCTACTTGGTGGAACAGACCCTCGACAAGGGAACCCAACGTCGAACCGGACAACAACTTTCCGACGCATTTGATGCGATCGGGGCGGCTTTGCGCAGCGGATGCGGTCGGGAGACGACTACATTTACTTGTGCGGTGCTTCCCGAACACATTGAACAAGCCTTGGCACTCCATGCGGAACTCCTGCGCGAACCGACGTTTCCCCAAGACGCCGTCGGCGTGGCGATTGATCTGGCGAAACAGGAGCTGATCAGTCTGGATGACGATGCCCAGGGCTTGACCGACAAGATGATCAGCCGCCAGGCTTACGGGCCGATCCTAGGACGACACACCTTGGGAGAAAAGAATACCCTCGACCGGATTCAACGGGATGATCTTGTGCAACATTGGCGAAGGGTGTTTCACTGTGGGCGCATGATGGTCTCCGCCGCCGGAGCGATCGAACCCCGGCGAATGGAGGACTTGTTGGAAAAATACTTCTCCGGGTTTGGTCCTCCGAACCCCATCGGTCGCGACGCGTTTTCCGTTCAATTTCAAGCGAAGTCGACGCATTACTCCAAGGAATTGGAGCAGCAGCACATCGGCATCTGTTGGCCTGGAGTCGACGCCACCCACGACGATTTTCCCGTTCAGCAAGTCATTCTCGGAGTTTTGTCCGGTGGAATGAGCGGGCGGTTGTTCACCGAAGTTCGTGAAAAACTAGGTTTGGTGTATTGGGTGGCGGCTTGGCAAGAAACGCCACGGGGTTCGGGGATGATTTTTCTCGGCGCGTCCACCACGCCGGAGCGATGTGATCAGACGTATGCCACGTTGCTACGCGAGGTAGACCGATTGGCCGAGGATATTGAGCAAGAGGAGTTGGAACGAGCGGTCACCGGGATTGTCGCCCAGCAAGAAACGCGCGGAGACAGCACTCGGGCGCGATGCGGCGAGCTGGCCAGCGATCTTTTTTTCTACGGACGACCGATCGCTTTTGAAGAAAAAATTGCCAAGTTGCAGGCCGTCACGGTGAAGGACGTTCAGCGATATTTGGCAAAGTATCCGCGTGATCGACTCTGCGTTGTGACGTTAGGACCGCGGGCGTTGCAAAACGGAAAAATGCCGCGATCAACTTAACCTGGGGCATAGAAACCAAGAGATTGATATGAATCATGAGTCCAAGCTAACCCAAGGTTCACTCACCACCGGCACGACGGTGAACGGCCCTTACACGATGCATACGATGGATAACGGTTTGCGCATCGTGATCGAGAACATGCCGCACGTGCGAAGCGCCGCTGCGGGGTTTTTGGTTCTCACCGGGGCGCGGGATGAAGTGCGCGACGTTGCGGGCGTTTCCCATTTTCTTGAGCACATGATGTTCAAGGGAACGGCCAAGCGCACGTGGCGGGACATCACCCTCACCTTCGATCGAATGGGCAGCTCTTACAACGCGTACACCAGCGAAGATCGCACCATGTACTACGGTTGGGTTCGCAGTCGTGACATTGTCAATCAGATGGAACTCCTCGCGGACATGTTGCGGTCGACATTGCCCAATGAAGAGTTTCAAACGGAACGTGGCGTGATTCTCGAAGAGATCGCCATGGCCAAAGATCAATTGGAACACCTGGCCTTTGATTTCATCCAGGAAAAGATTTTCGTCGGGCACCCCCTGGCTTGGCCGATTTTGGGGTATGAAGAAACCGTACGCAACCTGACGCGAGATCAGATGTATGAGTATTTTGAGAAACGCTATGCGCCGGACAATATGATTTTGGTGATCGCCGGCGCGGTGGATCCGGGTGAAATGATTGAGGCCGCACAACGACTTTGCGGTCACTGGAAGCGTTCGAACGGAGCACACCCCCGCACACCCCCTAAAATTCAGGGTGGATCGGACTCGTTGCAGGTGGAACGATTCAAACAACAGATCGTGGCGCTTACGTTTCCATCAGTTTCCGCAGCGGATTCGCGCTCGGAAACCTCGTCCGCGGCCGCCACGATTCTGGGCGGAGACAACTCTCGATTTTTTTGGAACATCGTGCAAACCGGGTTGAGTCCACGAGCGGGCGTTTCCCATTTGGGCTATACCGACACGGGATTGATGATTCTTTTTGCGGCGGGTCAGCCTGAAAACATCGACGCGCTCCATGAAGCCATGCGCAAGGAAGCGAAGAAGATTTGCAAAGAGGGCGTGAAGAAAGAGGAGGTCGATCGCGTCAAAACGCGGAGACGCACGGGTTTGGCTATTGAGAGCGAAGCCCCCTACTATCGATTGAGTCAATTGATGGATGACATGGAGTATCGCGGTGCGCCGCGCACCGTCGATGAAATGTTGGCCGACGTCGATGCGGTCAGCATTGACACCATCCGCGATTATTTTCGGGAGTTTCCCATCCATACCGGCGGTCACCTCGCCAGCGTGGGCCCGCGAGCCTGGCCCAACGGACGATAGCAAGTAGAGGGGAAGATGCCGACCGCGCAACAACTCGACATTAAAGTCATCTACACCGCCTCGGATCGACCGAGACCTCGCCGCGTTCGCAGTCCTAAAACACCTTCTCGCAGGGTCGCCGTCACTCGCGGAAAAGGCGGTTTCATCGTTGGGTTGTTGAACGTCGCGCTCGCGGGGTGTTTTTCTTGGGCGATTTGGTATCAGGTCGATCCGTTTTTGTATATGACGATGATGTGGAAAACGCCATTGCCACCTGAAGCCATCCAGTCTTTTGCCACGAATTTTGGCATTGGCTTGCCAGGTGATCCGCTTTCACCAATGTCTGCATCTACGTCAACTCGACCTGCTCGTTTCGTCGGACCACCGGATCCGCCTATCCCCCCCCCACCATCCGCGGTGACGCCGCAATACTCCGGCAACACCGCGCGGACCGTGATCGGTGCAACCATGTACGGTTGGTTGACGGTCGCCACGCTTTCCGCCGGATTCGTTGCGCTGGCCGGTGGGGTCGCGCTGTCTTCGAAATTGGGCGGAGGTGCAAAGACCCTCCGTCGCAGACTGTTTTTACTCGGTCTCATCGGCCTACTCGGTTTCGCCGCCTTCATCGCCTATCAACATGGTAAGAATTATCCGCCGGATCAGCTTCGCGCATGGATGTGCGGGTTCGTTCTCGTGTTCGCGTTGGCCGGTTTTGCGAAGGATCGCGGTACACGAAGTTGGTGCCGTATTGCCGGCCTAGGATTGATCTTTGCTGCCATGTGTAGCGCCGCTGGCCTCTACCTCTTCGGTCAATGCGACGCAATCGAATCGAATTACACCACGGTCGCGTTCATGGCCGGAGTGTTGGTGATCCATTCATTCTACGGCTGGCTACTGTTCCCCTTGGGGTCTTGGGCGAATCGCTAACCCGTCGGTTACTCGCCCTCATCGATTGTCGCTTCCAAAACGGCATGAGTGGATGTCCCCCCACCGCGTACGGGAACACGCCACACAATCTCCGCGGGAATACACGCGCCGCCATCCGAATCGGTGCAATATGCCAGCGACGCCGTCACTGTCCACTCCACGCCCGTCCGAGCGGACGCCGCGGGAATCGTCACCGTCAGCGGCAAATTCGCCGATTTTCCCGTCCGCTGCGCAATCGGCTCATCTCCCGCAAGCACCTGTATCGACCACGGCGCCTCGGAATTCACGTGTCCTCGCTTCGGCAGGCGAAGGTCCAACCGAACCTCGACATCCTTACCATCCGCGATTGCAATCGCGGGAATTGCAATGGCCTGTGGAGAGCGACCATTCTCATTTGCCAGAGAATCCAACCCCTGTAACGCAATTTCATGCCAAGCCTTTGTTACCAGATTGATCCGCACCACACGATGATTGTTGGTGTCCGCCACAAAAAGCTCATCACCCGCCACGCACAACCCGCCCGGCTCAAAAAACCCCACATCGCCGTCCGTTGTCGACGTCTCCGGTCGCCCAGTGCCAAACAACGTCACCGAAGACTTGGCCCCTGGATCGACGCGCTTGATCTTGTGGTTATAAGTGTCCGCAACCAGCAGGGACCCACGCCACGGCGCCACCCCAAGCGGATGCTGCAACTTCGCATGAGGATACGCCCCGTCCACATCTCCAAAAGAGAACAACCCCTCCCCGATCACCGTGAAAACCTGCTCACTCGCCAGATCAATCCCCCGAATTGCGCTGACCTCGCTATCCGCGAAATAAATCTTCCCGTCCAACATGCAAATTCCCGACGGCTGCGCCAGCGCCGCGGTCTCTGTTGGCCCGTCAACAATGTTCTCCCGCCCACTACCGGCCAGCGCTCGCGCGAAACCCACCGGCAGGTCAATCCGCCAAATCTGATGTACCCCCGCCATCGCCACATACAACGTGGAACCTTCCACCGTGAGATCCCAAGGCGAATTCAGCCCCTGCCGCGTACCCATTCCCCCGCCCGCACGATCGTTGCACATTTCGCCAGTGCCAACTACTGTCATCACAGAATAAGTGGATAGGTCTACCGCGCGAATCAAATGATTCTCGGTATCGGTGACGTAGAGCTTTCCTTGCACGACTGCCAATCCTTGCGGATGGTTGAACGTGGCTTGATCCGCCGGCCCGTCATCACGTCCCACCGTGCCTTTACCCACCGCTTTGATCACTCGACTTCGCCCTTCCGCGTCAGGCCAATCCGCGACGACAATCCGATTGTGATTGGAATCCGCCACAAAAATCCGCTTCGACGGGGCGTCGACCAGCACTTTCCCCGGAAACGCCAAACCCGAAGTCGCCCGAACGCTCGCCTCCCGTCGCAACGTCAACGGCCCAGCCGCAAGCGTTCCATTCGTCCGACCGCTCTCCAACGCCCGTGCGATCGCATCATCCATCACTTGGCGATTTCCCTCTCCCGCGACGGTACCCACGATCGATCCCGTCGAATCCACCACCACCAACGTCGGCCAACTTCTTGCCGTATAAGCTCGCCAAATTCTCATCTGGTCATCGACAACGACGGGATGTTGAATCTCATATCGCAGAATCGCCGCCCGAATCGCCTCTCGCGAAGTCTCATTCGAGAACTTCGCACTGTGTACTCCAATGAACACCACCGGCTCACTACGATATTTGTGTTCCAAGTAGGCAAGGTCCGGCAGAATGTGCATACAGTTAATGCAACAGTACGTCCAAAAATCCAATACGACGACCTGACCCTTGAGCTCTTGGGCGAATCGCAACGGCCGATCTGAATTAAGCCACGCCAATCCCGCGTCCAACTCCGGAGCCCGAATCCGCATCGACATCCCCAAACCTCCCTCGCAAAAAACCTACGGCCGCATGGTCGCTCGACGATTCACGCGCTCGCTCAGTCCAACCGTTTCGGACAACAACACGGGATCGTTTTGAAATCCAACGGGAAATACGTTTTGGGATAGCGGCGATATCTTGAACTGTTGTTCTCGCAACAACACCGGCGCGGGAGAAGCTTCATCCATGATGGCCGTCGGATCCGTCACATGACGCAGTCCGAGCAAATGCCCTGCTTCATGCGCGATCACGTTTCCAATCGCCACGCCCAGCGCCTGAATCGACGGACGAAATCCGAAAACAGCCGGACGAAACGTCTCCGCGAAGATAATCCCGTCGTCGCATGGATCGTTGTTATACGCATCGACTCCCTCCGAAACCCCGAAAACCTGGGTGTTCAATCCTCCGATAAGCAGACGCGACACACCTTCGACACTCTCGGGTTCACCATCGTTCGAGGTCACAATGTTTACCGCGAATCCGGAAAAACGATCCACAACGGTTTCAACAATCGCCTTCTTCAACTCCTCGGTCTCTCCAGCGTACACCGACGAAATATCCGAAGCGTCAAAAGCTTGCACCGCCTGTACTTCAAGCAGCGAAACGTCCAATTCTCCGCCATCGAAATCCAAGAAAACAGTCTGGGCGACTGTTCGAGGAGTGTCTTCTCCGCGAACCATCTCCACCTCAAGGTGGTATCCGCCCAGTCCTCCGTCATCATTCCGAGCAGCCACGCCTAGATAATAATGATTCGATGCATGACGTATGATGACATCAACAAACTCGGCAAGGTCAGGTCCATTGCCAAGAAATGGATCAAAACCCACAAACACGACCGATTGGGCGTCATCAAACAGGGCAACGTCGGGATGCAACGAACCCTGCCCACGAATGAAATCAACGACCACACGATCACCGGGATTCAACGGCCCTAAATCGAAAACGTCGATATCCCCATCACGATCAATCTGCCCTTGCAGACTCAATCGCTTGGGCTCGCCGCTAAACGTAACCGCCTCATCGAAATCGTCATTGGGCTCAAGGTCATTGCCCGTACTCACCGACGTTTCATCTCGGGCCGGCGATCCGCTATCGAAGTCTTCGCCATCCACAACCCCGTCGTCGTCACTATCCGGATGGAGCGGCGAGGTCTCTTGGTCAATCTCATCCCCATCCCCAACACCGTCGTCATCCGTATCCGCGTTGTCAGGATCGGTCCCAAGTCGGATTTCCACATCGTCGGAAATCCCATCTTCATCCCGATCCGCCGCACCTTGACCACACCCCGAAATCATCAAACCGATTGCAAGACAGACAATAAACCGCAGCGCGTTGCTGCGCGCCACTGCTCTTGAGCAGTGGTTCTGCGTTTGGAAGCCCGACCGCGGACTTAATGGAACCGCACCACGGCGGGGGGCATGTTCCCCCTTGGGCGGACTTGTTGTTCGTAGGTCGGGCTCGGCCCGACAATTCGCCAGGCAAGTGCTCTCGCGCCCCGCTACAGAGTTTGGCTGAATCGACTTCATCAGCTCATTTCCCCGAATCTTCACGCCCAGTCATCCACGGCGGCACGTACAACCCGATCAACCGCGCCACCAGCACCGTCAAAAACATCGTTCCCGCTACCGCCTCCAAAATCGCCAGAGACCGCGCCTGCGACGTCACCGGCGTGATATCGCCATACCCAATCGTCGTAAGCGTAATGAAGCTGAAAAAAAGCAAGTCCGACCAGTTCAGCTTCCCATCCAGATTCTGTTCCGGCGCCGCATAAAACGACCCCGGCTGAAGCTTCTCCAAAAGCGAGTAGGCCATCGCCCACACCAACCCCATCAACAGATAAACACAAGTGGCTCCATACAACTTGTCCGCCGACACCGTAGTGCCTCGCAACACGTACGACAATACACAAAGAGTGGTAAACCCGAAGAATACAATCGCCAAACTATCGCCCAGAATCCCCACCCACTCAGCCGGGGTTGCATGATGAAGCCACCCCATCACCGCGGTCGGCACCCCAAGAAGCACCGCCACGATCGCATGCCGCCTCGTCGCCGCAACGGCGATCACCCCCGCAATCAACGAAATCGACGTCAAAACCGTCAAAACATGATACGTATCATCTTTCGATTCCAAGAATGGATAAAGCAAAAGCAGAGTCAGTAGCGAAACGAGCAACCAAACGCATTTCGTCTGCCCGAGTCGTTTCCAAAACGACTCCGCCTCGCAACGATCATTCCCTTCCCGATCCGTGGACATGATTGTGGATTGCGACTCCGAACAAAACAAATGAATTGCCTTGTCAATCGGTTCTTACGTGCCCGCACTGATCTCAAAGGTCAGCGTCGCCCAAAAACTCTCCCAGTCGGCCTCGCCTCCCTCTGGTAAGCGAACCATGTGAATCACCTTGATCATCCACACGCCCCCCTTGGATAACTTGAACGACGCCTTCCCCTCGGAATCCGTCTTTGCATTCGACACCGCGGCCGGATCAGCCTGCGCCATCGCCATCACCATCGCCCCCGCCAACGGCTTCCCCTGATACAAAAGCACCACCGGCAACTCATCCTGCCCGGGTTTCACCGTCTTAGGATTCCGCAACGGAACCAACTCCAGCGTAAAATCCAACCGCCGATCAAATCCCGTCCCCGCACCTTCCCCAACCTGCAAAAGCGCCTTCGCACAACGGGAGTAAATCTCTCGCCCCGGTTTCGTGCTTTCCCCACGCTGTGCTCGCAACGGAAGAATGTGCTCCAACCCCTCTACTTTCAGATACGCCTCGAACTTCTCCGCCTCCAACTCAATCGACGATCGCTTGCTGCGATACCCGATCACCGCAACCCCCGGTTCGTCGATTTTCACCACTCCCGCCGGATCTTCCCCGTCTTGACCCACAATGGGCTGAGTGCCACGATCCGTCACTAGCTCAAACCGGTCGAGCTTTTCCGGATTTCGTTTGACCGGCTCGCCTTTGAATTGCTCCCCCACGCGAAGCCCGACCTTCACCACCTCCCCCGGCTTCGTATCAAACGCCGACGGCTCAATCCAAAAATCATGCGCATGCGCAATCGGGGCGACCACCAACACAACCACGGCCCACGCCCCAACACACAACTTCCTGAATTTCATCCTTGATCCTTCCATAACCTGTTAACCCAACACCGCCGCCGGGCACCATTTCGCCATCCCAAGTTCGCCCTCGGGACCAATCCCGGACCGCCCAAAGGCCCCCAATCCAAAGTGAATCTACCCTCGCCCCCGCCCGCTCACAAGCCAAACGCTTATAGCCTGACGCCTCGATACCACAAATTCACAGTACTGTTGCTTGCGTTTCGCACCGAATTTCGGCTACCATGACCCTTGCATCGCCCTGAAGAGTTGCACCGATAGCGCTATGCGGCGCCGGGGGTAAAAACACGTGACACAAATGAGTTTGCCAATATGAACAGACGAACGTGCGGAAAAATTTTTGTCCTTGCTTCGATTGGGATGGCGCCTTTCACCACCGGCGCACGCGCCGGCGATGGATGCCAAAACCAATTCGAAATTGATGCCTGCAAACTCGGATGCGGCGCTGCCCAAGGCGTTTGCGGCGGGCTGTGCGATTTCGTAAGCGGCGCGTGCTGGGTTGGATGCCAAGCCGTGTTTGGCGTATGCAACGCCGGGTGTAGCGCCTGCGACGTTGCGTGCAACATAGGGTGTTGCCCCCTACCCGACTTTATTTGCAATTGCGGCGCCTGCCGCGCCGATTGCAACGGTTGCCGAACAAGCTGCAACAACAACCGGCGTCATTGCGAATCTGATTGCAACTTGGATTGCGACGATTGCATCCTCGACTGCGAATCCGACTGCGAATCCATTTGCAGGCCGTTTCGAACGATTGGCGAGCATTGCATCCCGGTGATTGACCGCTGCGCCGACGGCCTCGTCTGCTGGCCGATCCCGTTCCCTGGCGAAAACTTGCCCCAGTGTTTCCCTTCCGAAGACGACTCGATTTTCCCCGACGATTTATGCCGTTCGTTTTATAACTCCGACATCCATCAAGGTGCGTTGGATAGCGGTCTTGCATTAACTTTTGGAACCGGCAGCGGCGCTTCCGTGGGGTTGGCGGTTACCACCGAATTGGGAGTCGTGTATGGGCCGGATGGACGATTCGGTTGCTATCTTTCATCCTGCATTGGCGCCGGCGTGTTGCTGGATATCAGCACGTATTCCTCCGTCGGGGCCTATACTTCGTACGACGTAGTGCCAGGGCAAGGCATCTCTATCGTCGAAAGCGCGGGGATCGGCGTCGTCAGCTTCGCCACCGCGCAAAATCTCGATCTACAAGGAAACTTGGTGGGCACGGCCGATTGCATCAGCATCGGGTTAGGTATTCCCATCGCCGTGGGCGTTTACGACTGCACGACAATTGTCGACACCGTCGGAATGCGCCGCCCCTCGGACGGTGCGCTGATTCCAGTCACCAACTCTCCCCCGTTGGCCCTGTGTCAAGACGTGACCCTTTGCGCCGACGTGAACAGTTGCGCGGCCCACGCCAGTATCGATGCCGGCTCGTTGGACGTCGATGGAAATCCTGTGATGCTGACCCAAATTCCTCCAGGTCCTTACGGGCTCGGATTTCAACCTGTTCTTCTTCGCGCGCAGGACCCCAGCGGCGCGTTTGATTTCTGCTTCGCCTCGGTCACGGTCGACGACTGCGAACCGGGCTCCGCTGACATCGTGATCGACGGTCGCGTCGATCTTCGTGACGCGGCCCTCTTGTTCAACTGCTACCGCGGCGGCGGAGAACCTTCGCCGGTGCCACCATGCGACACCGCACGCATCGACTGCGACGACGACATCGATGCCGACGACACCCGCCACTTTATCCCGCAAATGCAAGGCCCCTGAGTGAGAAGTCCTCTCGCTGGAATCGAAATTTCTCAATCGCCAAGTCTCACAAGCTCATATTTGAAGGATTCACCGTTTCAAGTTTTTCGGCTTCCGCCGCCGAAATCAGTTTTTGGTCCGAGCAGACGAACCTGACCTCCGCGCCATGCAAACTCCGGGCCCAAAGTGCCGTCGCAAGATGGATTGCATCCGCGGCACCTAGGGCATTACGAAGCACAACCCGGCGCGCATCAGCAACAACACTCGATGTTATCTCCAGAATACTGATCGTAGACGAAAAATCGTCGTCCAATGCCGCCAGAATCGGCCCTACGTCGGGACACAACCATCCCGTACGAGACGAGTCACCGCCGACGTCACCCCCAACCAAGCGAGTCGAGATACTACCCCGAGTTTCTCACCCGGTGTTGGATAAAGGCCGCCTCTTGTGGCATAAGTTCGTTCGTGACAACAACGTGTGCCATGCAAGGAGGCGGGCCTTATGTCGACAGAGTGTAGTCCGAAGTCGTTTGCGTTTCACCCCTTGGGGCGGCGGCAGGTCATCGGCCGGTTCGACGGAGGAAAGATCACCTCGGACGCGGGGGGATTGTTGCTGCGAGAGGCCGAACGGGCGACCGGAGTTTTGCGGCAATTCGCGGCCTGTTTCACCGATCACCGCCGCCCCTGGTTGATCGAGCCCACAGTCGATCAACTGATCGCCCAGCGCGTCCACGCGCCGTGCATGGGCTACGAAGACCTCAACGACTAACGACGCGCTTCGCCACGATCCGCTGGGTGTCACTCTATGGCACGCACGTGGCAAAGGCAAGGCCTTGGCCGACGCTGCCATGCCACGCGGAAGAGTTGGAGCCGCTCGCGATGAGTCATCGCCAAGGCCGAGCACCTGCAACAAGGGGCCAACGCCCGATTCGTGGTCACGTCGGTGCCATCGAATGTCACCGACGCGAAGTCGCTTTATGAGAAGGTGTACTGCGCTCGCGGCGACATGGAGAATCGCATCCAGGAACAGCAACGGTACCTCTTCGCCGTCCGCACCAGTTGCCACGGGTTCTTGGCCAACCAGTTTCGCTTGCCGCTCGCGTGGTGGTCGGCGTGAGGCGGGTCCTGTTGCACCTATCCAGCGCCTATCCCTACCACGACCTCTTCACCCGCGTGGTCAAACATCTCGTCCCGACGTAACCCCATCCAAAACCCCGCCGTTCGCCTATGGGGGTAGGGGGCCCTGCGCGCACCACTCAACCCGCCGGCCCCAAAACTACCAACGAACACCACCGCTCCCCCTCCACCACAAACGCCCACCGACTCATGAAATATGCGGCCTAGCAGGCTGTCGGACTTGAGGTCCGCGTCTTCGACGGGCTGATCCGTCTT